>NZ_JBTYKD010000288.1:0-9064 GCF_054880495.1 Nostoc sp. | reverse complement strand
AAGAACTAGAGGTTTCAAGATAAGCTGTTCCACATTTAACTTGCATATCTTGGGCGGGCGAGACGCCCACCCCACAATAAATGTACAATTTCAGATTATGCAAAATAGATGTGGTTTAGCTTAGACGTGGTTTAAATGCGATATTTCGCGTCTCTACTAATAAAATACAGGTCAGGCTATTTGCTTGACCTGTTTGGTAAAGAGTCATTAGTCATTTTTGCTTGGTAAAGACCGATGACTAATACTTCGGCTTCGCTCAGTACAAGTGACCAATGACTAATATTACTTACTGCCCATTTGTGCAGCGACTTCATCAGCAAAGCTAATTTCTTGCTTTTCAATGCCTTCGCCCAGTATGTAGCGGACAAAGCGGGTTACTTGAATCTCTTGGCCTAATTGCGCCTTCGCTTGCTTCAAGAGGTCTTCCACGGAAATACTCTGATCGCGAATGTAAGGCTGATCGAGCAAAGTCAATTCTTTCAGGCGTTTTTCAATCCGTCCTTGAACAATCTTTTCTTTGATGTTATCAGGCTTGTTCGCCAAATCATCCTTGCCCATTTCAATGTCTTTTTCTTTTTGGGCAATTTCGGCAGGAATTTGGTCTACGCTCACATACTCGACATTTGGGCAAGCCGCAACTTGCATTGCAGTGTTCCGTGCTAAGCTTTGGAACTCTTGATTAGCAGCCACTAACTCAGTTTGAGAACCCAGTTCTACCAATACACCAACTCGACCGCCAGTGTGAATGTAGCTGTCTACTATACCTTGCGTGCCTTCTGCTAAGGGAAAGGTGACAAAGCGACGCACTTGAATATTTTCACCAAGCGTAGCAATGGTTTGCTTGATAAATTCTTCTACAGTCCCGCTTTCATGATCAATATAGGGTTGAGCCAACAAAGACTCAACACTATCAGCAGTAGCTGCAAGTTTTGCTAGGTTTTTAACTAAAGCTTTAAAAGCCTCGTTACGAGCAACAAAGTCAGTTTGGCAGTTGACTTCTATAAGTACACCCACTCGACCACCAGGCTGAATGTAAGTGTCTACTAGACCTTCTGCCGTAATGCGATCGTTTTTTGTCCCCGCCTTAGAGATGCCCTTTTTCCGTAGCCAATCTACGGCTTCTTCTATGTCGCCATCAGTCTCTTGCAGCGCCTTTTTGCAGTCCATCATGCCGGCACCAGTTTTTTGGCGTAGCTCTTGGACGAGTTTTGCAGATATTTCCGCCATGTTGCCTCAATTTCTAACTTGACCTGGAGTTGTAATCGCTCACCGAATTTTAGATTTTAAATTTTGGATTTTGGATTGTTGGCGGAGCCTCTCGTAGAGAAGATTCAAAATTAAAAAAGTTTGTTCGCATAGCGTCTCGTAGAGAAGCCCCCGAATTTATACTCGCTCCGCGAGAACCAAGCTACCTGGAATAAATCTAAAATCCAAAATAAAATGACAGAGCAACTGACTTAATTGCTGGGGTAAATCTAAAATTGTCCCACGGGTGTTGAGTATTTCTATCTTACTCAGGGCTGGGGGAGAAAAATAATCAAGTTATAAGGTATGAGTTTTTTCGCCTCTACCTTAGCCTCCGATTTGCCCCAGGCTAGGGCGGCTTGCTGCAATTGATGCCAGCCACCGCCCTCCCTCGGACATTTGCTTCACCCCTGCTTTAGTTATTCCTCAACTTCCTCGTCGGGAATTACGGCGTCAGTATATTCGCTTTCTTCGTAGTCTTCGTCATACTCAGCACCGTCGTAATCTTCGTCATACTCTTCAGCATCCAGCTGACCGTGACGACCTTCATAAATGGCATCTGCCAATTTTCCGACTATCAGCTTAATTGACCTGATAGCATCGTCGTTTGCTGGGATGGGGATATCTACTACATCTGGGTCACAGTTTGTATCCAGCATTGACACAATCGGAATATTCAGCTTTTGGCATTCTTGAACTGCGTTATATTCCCGCCGTTGGTCTACAATTACCACAATATCGGGGACTTTCCGCATTGTTTTAATGCCGCCCAAATATTTCTGAAGCTTCGTCATTTCCCGACGTAGCATTGATGCTTCTTTTTTCGGTAATAAATCTAGTGCGCCAGTTTCTTCACGGCGTTCTAAATCTTTCAGACGGTCTACGCGTGTTTTGATGGTTGCCCAGTTGGTCAACATTCCCCCCAACCAGCGTTGGTTAATGTAATGGGAACCACAACGGGTGGCTTCTTGAGCAATAATTCCAGCGGCTTGCCGCTTGGTGCCGACGAAAAGAAATTTCTTCCCTTGTTCAGCGTGCGATCGCATATAGTTGTAGGCATTATCCATCAACTGGGCAGTTTGCACCAAGTCGATAATATGTACACCATTGCGGGAAGTGTAAATGTAAGGAGACATTTTTGGGTTCCAACGCCGGGTCTGATGCCCAAAGTGAACCCCTGACTCCATCATTTGAGCCAATGAAACGACTGGCATATATTTTCTAACTCCGATTCGGGTTAAACCTCCATCCAAGTGCATTTCCCAATTAGGAAACACCCGAATTCTTAGATGTGCGAGATTAGTTAACTATACTAGGCTAGCACATTTGGAAGAGTTGTTGTTGGTTGATAGAGTGAGAGGGATAAAATATAACCTTGCTAAGTTTTGGGTCGGTTTTAAGAATGGAGCTAAGCGGATTCGAACCGCTGACCCCCTCAATGCCATTGAGGTGCGCTACCAACTGCGCTATAACCCCTTGAAATCCATTATATATAATCCCTTAATTATTAGTACTTTGTCAACCTTTTTATCGAAACTAAATTTTAAACATCTCCTCTAGCACTCAGCACTCTCTACGACACTCTCAACAAATACGTCATACAGTGCCCCATCAAAAAATAAACTACTAACATGGCAGCAGCAGCCAGAGCAACTAATGTACCAGCCAACATTAGAGAAAATTCTTTACTCTCGTAGGCTCTTTCCATTAAGTGCAGCGACCACGCCACCAAGGCTACATCAAAAAGTAAAATAGAAATCAACATATTTTTTAATATTTATTAATACTTGTAAAAGTATATTAACACCCTTTTAAGGAAGTGTGTCTAACCTTAGATGGATGTTATTAACTGGTAAATAGTTACTCAAGACAATGTTCTTACTGGAACATTACGATCGCGCAAATAATTTTTGATTTCTGCTACGCTTAGTTGTCCGTAATGTAATAGAGATGCGAGTAATGCGGCTTCAGCTTTGCCTTCAGTTAGGGCTGTGTAGATATGTTCACAATTACCTGCACCACCAGAAGCAATAACTGGAATTTGTACAGCATCGGCAATTGCCCGTGTGATCTCAATGTCATACCCGGCTTGGGTTCCATCAGCATCCATACTTGTGACTAGCAGTTCTCCAGCCCCCCGTTTTTCAACTTCTTGTGCCCACAGTAGGGCATCTAAGCCTGTATTTTCCCTGCCACCGCGCACATACACATCCCAACCGGGATTATCCGGGTTATTTCTGCGTCTGGCATCAATTGCAACAACTATGCACTGATTACCAAAGCGATCGCTTGCCCGATTAATCAAGTCTGGTTCCCGCACTGCCGCCGAATTAATACTAACCTTATCTGCGCCCGCTCGTAACAAAGCTTTAACATTTTCTAAGGATTGAATGCCACCACCCACAGTCAATGGAATAAAGACCTGTTCAGCAGTTCGGTAGACGACATCTAAAATTGTAGCTCGGTCTTCATGAGTAGCTGTAATATCCAGAAATACTAACTCATCAGCACCGGCTTGGTTGTAAACCTTGGCCAGTTCTACCGGATCGCCTGCATCTTGAAGATTGACAAAGTTAACTCCTTTTACAACCCGTCCCGCCTTGACATCTAAGCACGGTAAGATTCTTTTAGATAACATAATAATTTTTGTACTTCTGGGTAATTGACCGGAATTTAAATTTTAAATTGGCGCGGGTATTCTCAAACTAAAATTTTCACTGGCATTGGGCATGGGGCATTGGTTATTCTTTCTCCCCCTGCCTCCCATACTCCTAGTTACGAATTACGAATTACGAATTACGAATTATTCTGTTCCCTTAAAAGTAGATAGCTGAATTATGGCGATAATCTCCTCGAAAAAACAGCCTCCAGAACCCAACGGAGAACCAAGGCAGCGTCGAGAGTCGGCGAAAGCACCATCCACAGACAATATTTTGCAACCTGAAGCTGCTATTGATGAACAAGATAAGCAGGAAGAGGGGATTCGTCCGCAGCGATTTGCTGATTATATTGGGCAAAAAGATTTAAAGGATGTGCTAGATATTGCCATCAAAGCAGCTAAGTCTCGTGGTGAGGTGTTGGATCATTTGCTGCTGTATGGGCCGCCAGGATTGGGCAAAACCACAATGGCTATGATTTTAGCATCGGAAATGGGGGTAAATTACAAAATTACTAGTGCGCCAGCTCTAGAACGTCCACGAGATATTGTTGGGCTACTGGTGAACCTCAAGCCAGGGGATATTTTATTTGTGGATGAAATTCATCGCCTCTCGCGGATGACGGAGGAAATTCTCTATCCGGCGATGGAAGATTATCGCTTAGATATTACTATTGGTAAGGGTTCGAGCGCTCGCATCAGAAGTTTGCCGCTATCAAAGTTTACTTTAGTGGGAGCTACAACCCGTGTAGGTGCTTTAAGTTCACCACTGCGCGATCGCTTTGGTTTGATTCAAAAACTCCGATTTTACGAAGTTGACGAACTGACTAAAATTGTACTACGAACCGCTCAATTACTCAAAACCCCCGTTACAGATGATGGTGCCACAGAAATTGCCCGTCGTTCACGCGGAACGCCACGTATTGCGAATCGGTTACTTAGGCGAGTCCGGGATTATGCGGAGGTAAAGTTATCTGGGGACATTAATGAAAGCGTTGCATCGGAAGCATTGCAACTATTCCAAGTAGATCCCTGCGGTTTAGATTGGACAGACCGCCAGATGCTGAGTGTAATAATTGAACAATTTAACGGCGGACCAGTGGGGTTGGAAACAATGGCAGCAGCGACGGGTGAAGATACTCAAACAATTGAAGAGGTGTACGAACCTTACCTGATGCAGATTGGGTATTTAACTAGAACTCATCGCGGGAGAATGGCGACTAAGGCTGCATATAAGCATTTGGGATTCATGCCGCCTAATGAACAATTGTCATTATTGTAATTATGGGCATGGGGCATTGAGCATTGGGCATTGGTTCTTCTTTCTTCCCCTGCCTCCCCTGCTCCCCCTACCTCCCCTGCCTCCCCTGCCTCCCCATCTTCAAAATAGACAGGTAAACCTAGATGATTAAGTTAATTAGTATTTTTCTCAGTCTGTTACTTATATTTGGCTGGGGTACTCCAGTCATGGCACAATCTCAAGCGCCCATTACTCAAGAACAGTTAAAACAAGGTGATCAGTGGGCAACTCAAGCTTTTGCAGCGACGAATCTAGGTGATTTTGTGACGGCTGAAACTTACTGGACAAAGATTATTGAGCAATTTCCGACTAATGCGGGGGCGTGGAGTAACCGGGGAAATTCGCGGGTGAGTCAGAACAAATTACAACAAGCGCTGACAGATTATAACAAAGCGATAGAACTAGCACCGAATGTCACCGATCCTTATTTGAATCGGGGTGCGGCGTTGGAAGGGTTGGGAAAATGGTCAGATGCGATCGCAGATTATAATCATGTCTTAGAGCTCGATCCTAATGATGCGATGGCGTATAATAATCGCGGTAATGCTACAGCCGGTTTGGGAAAATGGTCAGATGCGATCGCAGACTACAAAAAATCTAATCAGATCGCCCCAAATTTTGCCTTCGCCCGTGCTAACTACGCCCTCGCTCTTTATGAAACTGGTCAAAAAGAGCAAGCAATCCGCGAGATGCGAAATATCGCCCGTAAATACTCCAAATTTGCTGATGTGCGTGCCGCCCTCACAGCTGCATATTGGGTAAATGGAGAGCAAGGTGAAGCCGAAAGCAACTGGGTAGCAGCTTATGGACTTGATAGCCGCTATAAGGATATTGACTGGGTAAAAAATATCCGCCGTTGGCCTCCCAGCCTAGTTACAGCTTTAGATAAGTTCTTGAAAATCCAGTAATTATATCATGTCCGCATAATTAGTTATGATTCCTACAGTCATTGCACCCCAACCCCCTCCCCCTCCCCGCTTGCGGGGAGGGGAGACAAAGCGCAGCTTTGGCGGGGTGGTGTTCTTGGGGTTTAGTAAGTAATCAAGCGGACATGAGATTAGTAGGTAAATCAAAGGGGATACGAAGCAATCGCTCCCACCTGATTATGAGACTTTTTACACTAAGTTACTCTCAAGAACGCGCTGATTTTGCTGACGTTTTCCAGTTACCACCATTGGTACACCACCGCCTGGTGCTAACAGGAAGCTTTTCCGAATTGGCAGTACTGGCTTTGTATCAGCTAGTTTCATTTGCCAATCAGATAGTACACTTGCCAATACCAGTTTCATCTCAAACAGGGCAAATGCCATGCCAATACAACGACGATTACCTCCACCAAAGGGCAAATATTCAGCTGGAGTAAATTGTCGTTCTAGAAAACGATTTGGCTGAAACTGCTTTGAATTTGGGTATAAATCTTCTCGATGATGGCTCAAATAAATACAAGGAACCAATATAGTACCAGGGTTAAATTTGTAGCCTGCAATTTCTACAGGGGATTTAACCAATCGATTTAATCCCAACATCGCCACCGGATACAGGCGCATTGTTTCCGCACAAACTGCATTCAAATAGGGTAATCGGAAAATAGCATTTGGATCTTTGTTGTCACCCAGGCTATCCAATTCTTGCACGAGTTTTTCACGGACTTCAGGCTGATGATGAATCCAGTACAGCGCCCATGCTAAAGAACTAGCTGTGGTTTCATGACCTGCAATCAACAAAGTCATCAACTCATCACGTAGTTCCAAGTCTGTCATCGGCTCACCAGCTTCATCACGAGCCGCCATCATTAAAGACAGAATATCATTTCGAGACTGGTCAGCAAGCGATCGCCTCTCTTGAATTTCAGCATAGATCAGATCATCCATTTCCTGCCGCAAACGTACATAACTTCCCCAAGGACTGCGAGGCCCTAAATCCTGTCGTAATAATGGGAAAAACAGCAGCATTGCCCGCAAAATAGGTCTTTTGGGATTCAGGATAGCAATCAGGATTTCTTTGAGTTTTTCATAACGAAGTCCATCATTTAGACCAAATACAGCCTTCAAAATCACCTGAAAGGAGATTTCTTGCATGGATGACAAGACTGTAAAGGTTTCTCCGACTGGCCACTCGCTAGTTACTTGCTTGGTAATTTCACAAATTAAATCACCATAAGCCTGCATTCTTTCCCCATGTAGAGGAGGTGTCAGCAGTTTACGCTGGCGCTGGTGAGGTTTTCCTTCTAAGGATAGTAGAGAATTTGGCCCCAATAAAGGTGTTCCTGAACCTGCTGCTGCACCAGAATCTAACTGCTTGGGATCTGTGGTAAAAATCTGCTGAATTGCCTGGGGATTGCTAATGAACACTTGAGGCGTAAAAACTGGGCCGATTCGGAGGGTGAAGATATCACCATAGCGTTTAGCACAAGCTTCCATGTATTCTAAGGGATTAGTAAGCCACTGATACGTCTGTACCCAAGGGTGAGTTTGAGGGCCGTTAGGCAGTTTAAGTGCAGACATTTTTATTAATCTCCCAATGATTAAAGCAAGATTGTTATCAGCCAGTCATTCATCCACGCGTAGCTTGATTAATCTTAGACCACAGATTAGGGAGATGAACTTACCAATTCTTGAATCTGCCTTGGGGTCAATTCTTGCACATTACGCAAAACTACCGCTGCTCCTGCTGCGATTAGTGTCTCACTATATGCATCACCACGCGCTGCTGTTTCTTGTACGTGGGGCGGTAAAACCCCTACTCCAATCCAAGGGCGAGAAGAATCTAAACGCCGCGCTTTCTCGACGGTATACATATCTGCTACCGTATCTCCCACATAGACTACAGCTGATGTTTGCTCAATTCCATTCTCTAACTGACGAACTGTGGTGAAAAGTCCAGTGGGGTCAGGTTTACCTGGCGCATCTTCCATCGCAATCAATACCAGAGATTTCAAACCCAGGCGTTTTTCCAATACATAGTTAGCAGAAGCACGAGTTGCACCGCTGAAAAATCCCCAAGCAATGCCAGCGTCGGTAAGTTGCTCTAAATAGCTAGGTTGTAATAATAAGGGTTCATTACAGATATACCCTGTAAAATTATTAGAGTCTGGGCCGCGATAGCGGGATTGAAAAAAAGCCACGATCGCATTGTAATCTAGTTGCAGTTGTTCTCGGCTCTGTTGTTGGGTTTCAAAGTAGCGGTAAATTAATTCCTGCGATGCTTCCCAATCGTTGTTCCACACGCCTTCAGACTTCAGTTGGTCAATATCCAGTGGGGTTGGACGATATGCTTGGGTAGTGAAATATTCTACGGTATCTGCGATCGCTCGGCGATAGGAACCGCTAACATCGCGCACAACACCATCAATATCGAAAACAACGATCGCTTTTGCTGAAGTTTGTTGAGTCATGGGATAGAAAGCAAAAGAGTTTTATCTCTGATTATAGTCATCTTGCTCTATAGACATCTCCAGAAATTAAATATGCGTTACCCAGAACCCTTGTAGAGAGGTAGCACTGCTACCTCTCTACATTCTTTTTCACTCCTATGTCTTATGTAAGTAAGTAGGTGAGAATAAATCAAAGTAGATTAAGTAATGTAAAAAAAGTTGAGATCAGCTCGTAGTGAGGGCTACCCTGCGGGAACGCTTCTCTACGAGAGGCTTCTCTGCGAGAGGCTTCGCCAACGCCAACGCGAACAGCCCTCAAATTAGGACTAAAGTCCTTACTACAAAACTTGAATTATTCACGCCGCTCTACTTATTCATCCTTTGCTATTTATCAAAGGATGAATAATACAAATTTGTAAGGGACTTCCAATAAATAAATTACTACTACTTGTGGGGTGGGCGACACGAGAGCCCAGTAACCAAAGGCTCT
>NZ_JBTYKD010000287.1:0-2414 GCF_054880495.1 Nostoc sp. | reverse complement strand
AGGGTTTACGCTTTTTAACTTTAATGGTTCAGCAGATAACTGGACAACAATAAAAGCTTATCCCGGGGCTACGCCGACGATAAAAACAACCGGAGGTGGCATTAATATATTTAGTTCATCCTACGTCCGGGTTGAAGGACTTGATCTAGAAGGCAATCGGCAAAACATCACTCTACAATATGCCTTACAACAGAAGAATAATCTCAACAACCCCTTAACTAATTCCAGTGGAATTGGAATTAAAAGCTGGAAAAATAGCCAAGGAGTAGGCGGTACTAATTCTCATCACATTGTCATCTCTGGTAACACAGTCCGTAACTTTCCAGGTGGAGGTATCGGAGCTATGGATTCAGACTACATCACATTTGAGAACAATATTGTGTCTGGAAACGCTTGGTATTCACCTTATGGTGATCAGGGATTGGGTCTTAATCGCACTTTTAACTTGAATAATAATACGACTGATTACAAAATGATTATCGAAGGCAATATTGTCTACGATAATCAAAGTTTGGTTCCGTGGAGTGCCACAGGCAAAATCACTGAAGGACATGGGATTATGCTTGATACTACTAATCAGAGTAAAGATGGCACACCCTATCTAGGCAAAACCTTAGTTGCAAATAATATAGTCTACAACAATGGCAACTCTGGCATTAACGCTTTTGCAGCGAAAAATGTAGATATTGTCAACAATACAGTTTACCAAAATAGCCGGGTTGTCGCTAACACCGGAGAGATTAAAGTCAATTACTCAGCGAATGTTACAGTCGAGAACAATATCATGTATGCCAGCAACAATCAAGCGGCAAATGTTCTTAACTATTCTACGAATGTCAACTTTGATCACAACCTTGTTTATAACTCGAATGTATTCCAAGCTTCAGATAATTTAAAGGCTATAGGATTGCAGAATATTTTGGGTAAAGATCCCCAATTTGTTGATGCAGCCCACGCGAATTTTGCGCTCAAACCTGGAAGTCCTGCGATCGATGCTGGTTCTAATGCCTTCAATAGCATCACTGGCGATGGTAATGGCACCGCAGTGATTGATATTGGTGCATACGAAGCCCCCCACCCCAGCGTCACCATCCCCAAGAACTTGAACAACATTGGCGGGTTTGACAATTCCATGGTGGCCTTAACGCTGGTATGGGTATTGATACGACCGCTGACTTCAATCATTCTCAAGCTGATAAGATTGTCCTGAGTAAGACCACCTTTACTGCCATTACTTCTGCTGTGGGAAGGGGTTTTAGTAAGGCTAGTGATTTTCAAATCACCAGTTTAGGGGCAGCTAGCAATGCTGTAATTGTCTACAACCCTATGAATGGGCAGTTACTATACAATCAAAATGGTAGGGCTCCTGGTTTCGGCAGTGGTGGTCAATTTGCACAACTTACGGGTGCGCCCACTCTTACTGCTTCCGACTTCATCATTCAAGCATAGTTGGGTCGGGTTAACTGAGTCCAAGTGTAATCCAAACATGAATCCACTTTCAATTAAATAGATCACAGACATCGGGGCGCAATATATTTGTGCCCCTAAAACTTTGCCATTAAATGTGCAAAGTTTTTAGTTTTTACGAATTATACAGACTGCGATATTCCCCAGGATTAACAAATTTAGCATCACTCCCAACGCCAAGCCTGCTCCTTCGCCTCAGCTAGTGACACCACCACGGTACTCAAGTAACAGCCATTCCAAAAAACATCTTTCCAATAAAAACCTTGCCAATGAATAGTAGACAGTAAATCAGCTTGAATTCATGCACCACCACCACTATCTGAACCAGCAATGGTTACAGCTACAGGTATTCTAAAGTTTATTTCAGTGTTCATATTATGCTCCCCTTCTCTACCAGACGCTACGCCAAGGGAGAAGTTCAGCTGATGGCGTTTAGTAGAGAAGGCATCGCTTCTTTAAAAATATTTAGAGAAACTTCATCAAATCCTCGCACAAAGCGCTCTCCATCCCCATATCAGTCTGAAAATTAACAGGGCTGACCACCTAATTGCGTAATATGTCCTATTTATTTTGTAAAAATAATAACTAGGTTCAGCGTATTTGCTGATAACAAGTGCCCTTTGTAAAGGTTAGTTTTAATACATAAGTCCACAAGGCTCAGTTACACCGCTTACAACAGGTTCGACTAAGTTCTTAAATTAGTTCCCTTAACTTAAGCGGTCAAGCGACTAAAGTTTTAACCAATTTAACTTTTACCACTGTAACTTTAAGTTCCCAGTTATTAGCCAAGGGTGCATTTTACCATACCGATTTGGCAACCTCCTAACCTAAGACAACGGATATCAATCGATAGATATCCCTGGTTTAACCATCAACGGTTGACAGGAGAAAAATTTTCAGTTTGACAACAGCCTTTCTACAACTGATGCGATTTCAAATCGCGTTCG
>NZ_JBTYKD010000286.1:0-27753 GCF_054880495.1 Nostoc sp. | reverse complement strand
TTATTGTCGTTTGTCGGTCAATTCCTCATTGCCCACCTTATATCCCGCCACTGATTGAGTACAATTCAGTGGGGGACTTACGGTGTAAAGTTAAATTTCTTATTACAATTTTCCCAAAATGGCGCGGTGAACCCAATTGCAACTGCTGCCACAGGCGGTGAGTTATATCAGGCGAGTGCTATCCAAATCTGAGTGTACATGGCAAGACTTTTGGACTGTTGCCCAAGAGCATGAAGTTATTGAATCAGACTAGGGAGCAAAACTGACCCAACAAGAGACATTAGGATCTGGCGACTTAGCCAATCAGCGTTTTCGCGCAGAATATGCAGAATACTACCGTGAACTACTGTTTCTATCTGTATCCGCTCCTGTAAAGGGAAAGAGTAGCGGCTTTTGGGGGTGCTGGATAATTCCTGTACCCCTTCGACTACATAGCGGTTAGGGACATGACTTAGAATGTGGGCAATTAACTTTTGACGCAATTCATGAATCGAAAAAGCTAATTGATAAGGATGCTCAGGGTACTCATCCAAGACATTTTCAATTGATTGAATCACTATTGGCAATGTTAAATTAATCAACGTATGTGACATTAGTATTGTTTGATAAGATGTTTACTTTCTAGCCTAGATTCATTTGGTTAACTGTGCAGTCTGTTCTCAAAAACATTTCCAAATATTTCTAATTGCTCTTGTTGTGACAAGTGTAACAACCAGACGTTTGAAATTGAGTATTTACAAGAGTTTGATGGATAGTTGAATTGTATAAGTTGATTAACGATGCAGAAAAAACGTAGCCAGATTAATTTTAATTAACCAACAAAGCGATGCCTACGGCGGGCTGCGCCTACGCCATTCTCTGTCCTGAAATTCCTTTTGTTGTCGTGACGATTTTTTAGGAGAAAGCAGAAGAGAAAATATTTAGTTCTTGAAACCTGTGTCGCAGATATAACCCAAGTTGCTAGTTACTCTTATGAGCGATCGCTTTCGGACGATAATTGATAATATTTACATTAGTTAACAATAAACTTATGGGTTAACTGATAAAATTTACTTAACTTTCAATAAGCAGTCATTGCTTTTTCTTATGAAAACTCCAGAACTTCTGAGACGATACGCAGCAGGAGAACGGGACTTTAGTAACGTCAGCTTAATTCAGGTCTGTCTGACTAATGCAAATCTGATTGGGGTACACCTAAAGGGAGCGGACTTGATTGGTAAAGACTTAAAGGGAGCATATCTGACTGATGCACATATTAGTCAGGCGAAACTGAATCAGGCAACTTTTGCTGATTCACGAATGATTGAAGTATGCCTAATTAGTGCAGAAATGGTTGATGCAGACCTGAGTGGAACAGACTTGACGGGAGCAAATTTAAGTGGAGCCGATTTAAGCTTTGTCAAGCTAGGTGGAGCCAACTTGAGGGGGGCAAACTTAGGTGAGACAGACCTCACCGGAGCGGATCTTAGGGGAGCGGAAATGAGTGAAGCTAACTTGAAAGGGGCAAAGCTAGCTGGGGCAGATATGGACGGGGCATATTTAGATAAGGCAGACCTGACTGGGGCAGATATGGACGGGGCAAATATGCGGAGAGTCGGATTAACTGGAACAAAAATGCCCGATGGAACAGTTCACGACTAAGTGACTTGAGTGATTTCTAACCTAAGTTTATACATCAAGGCAATAATGGAGCTACGATTATAGATAATTACTGCCTGACAAATAAGTTGTTTATCCAACGTTTGTTCAGGCAGTAATCAATACTACCTTAATGATGTTGATAATACTGTTATCCTCAGCAACATCTGGTATTGTAACAGTAGTATTATTCAGGCTAGACAATGAAAAAATGTTGTTAGTGATAAATATATAGTGATAAGCTAATTAGCATTTAAGTTGCATAATCAGGACGCTCATGTTGCTCACCCCACAAGATATTGATAAAATTTTAATCTGCAAATTAGATGTGTTTTAGCTTAATAGAGATTTAGTATTTATACTCGGATAATTCAGTAACTATTTCCAGATTTTTGTATTGCTTTTTATACTACAAAATGACGTGCGTAATGTGAGTTAAATACTACTTAGCCTCGGCAAGGGGATGAGAAATTGTTCTGGGGTGGATCGGGGTGGGTGCGATCGCTGTTCTAGCGATCTCCTGATGCTAGAATAAGTCTAAAATTAAGAACATTCATAATGTTACATGAATTTCTCTTAGCAGAACGTGACGAAATTCTCGCCTTGTGTTCAAAAAAGATCACGCATCTTGCTGATTCCATGAGTTCGAGCGACGAAATGGAAAGAGGATTACCTGTGTTCTACGATGAACTCATTGAGGTATTACGTGTTGATGCTGATATAGATGAATCTGGGGAAGCACATAACAGTTCTATAGAAAGTGTTCACAGAGCCTCCGCAGAGCGCCGGGGGAAAGAGTCGTTAAAACTTGGCTACAGCATTTCTCAGGTTGTTCATGGCTACGGCGCTCTTTGTCAAGCTATCACTCAGTATATTCAGGAGAATAGTAGTGAAACAGCATCCCCTCGTGAATTCAATCGATTAAATTTCTGCCTCGATATCGCTATCGCTGAAGCGGTTACAGAGTTTAATCGAGGTCAGCGCGAGAATGCAGAGCGGGATGAGGTTCAGCGTCTGGGATTTCTAGCACATGAGTTGCGAAATGCGTTGACCTCCGCTACTTTAGCTTCCCAACTTATAATCACAGGGAAAGTCGGAACTAATGGAAGTACATCTCGTATTCTTGAAAATGCCCATAGGCGCATGAGAGACATTATTGATCGTTCACTTGTTGAGGTGCGACTGCGGAACGAACCAACCATCCAATATCAGAGATGTCGAGTTATTCACCTAGTCAGTGAAGTTGAGGCTAGTGCATGGTTTGAAGCAAGTGCGAAATCAATTGAGGTGTGTGTAGAGGTAGCGCCGGAATTGGAGATTTTAATAGATCGTCACCTTATAATATCTGCCCTATCGAATCTGGTTCAAAATGCCATTAAGTTCACCAAGCAGGGTGGGATTGTATGGATACGCGGTAAGGCTGTAGGTGGGCGTGTTTTGCTTGAAATAGAGGATCAATGTGGAGGACTGCCGCCTGGTGAGGCGGAAGAACTCTTTAAGCCTTTTTCTCAGATGGGAACAGATAAATCTGGATTGGGGATCGGGCTTACAATTTCACGACGCGCCGTGTCCCTAAACAAGG
Organism: Nostoc sp.; assembly: GCF_054880495.1. Taxonomy (NCBI): domain Bacteria; kingdom Bacillati; phylum Cyanobacteriota; class Cyanophyceae; order Nostocales; family Nostocaceae; genus Nostoc; species Nostoc sp. The sequence continues at coordinate 24,533 of NZ_JBTYKD010000286.1, read as the reverse complement.
GTATACTCTCAGTTCGCGATGTCCCCCATCAAGGATGTGTGTTCTCAATTGATTTACCCTTAGCCCCCTCCCCTCTCCCCACTACATAATCTTCTAGCTCCATCTTCGCTGCGCTCACTTATGTAAACTCCAACTATTTTTCTAGTTTTTTTAGCTTTGGATAAAAAGAAATAATTTTAGTTACTCTCTATTATCACTACATATTTACCACTACAAAAATGTTTAGACTTGCTAAACAATCAACTATATGTTAGTATTTCCAAAGCATAACGGGAACTAAGGTTAAGACTCAACTATTTAACAATGCTATAGATGTTATTAGTTATGAGTTTACTGCTTAGGGACTTCCAAATAAAAAAATATTCAACTAATCCAACTATTTATTGTGGGGTGGGCGTCTCGCCCGCCCAGTAACCAAAGGCGGGCAAGATGCCCACCCCACAAGTAGTAGTAATTTATTTCTTGGAAGTCCCTTAACCAAAATATCCACCTATCTTGCATTTCTAGTTCGTATATCTCCAGACAAGGAGCGACATCATCATTAAATGCTGCTATCAGATAGAAAAGACCGCACGCAGCTACTCAACTTAATTGTTGCAGTGATTATTATTTATTTTTTTCAGCCCGGAGCGAAGATATTTAGCTAGGAAAGCCTTTTCGATAATATACAGCACATTTCATCTGAATGAGGTACACAAGGGTAGGCAGGATGCCCACCCCACAAGATTTATCATATTAAGATGTGTACTTAATTTACCTGCAAAGTGCTGTAACTAGTTGTATAGTTTTGAGGGATGAGATGTAGTGCTTGTGCAATTAAATCGTTTAACTCTAATGGTTGTTCACAGGATACATATTGACCAAGCCATATAAGGGCTATAACTTGTCGTTTTTCATCTGAAGAAAAATCGTCTACATATTTATGTAGTACTCTGACTGATGTTCTTCCTGTCATTTCAAAATCTTCTAAATAATTAGACAATTTGTCTAGAAAAGTTTCTGGTATATTTACTTTCCCAAACAGTATATCTGATGACTCAAAATTAGGGTGCGTATTGTTTTGGGGTGGAACAGCCAACAAAGCGAGAGCGAACGACCATCAGGAGACGAAGATGAATAGCTTTTTTGTACAAGCCTTCGGCGTAATCTGACTTTTTACGGGATGTGGAAAGTCAGGTTCGCTTTTCGCGTCTTGTAGAGAGCGTCATTTTGAATTTTGAATTCCGCCTTGGACTAGGTTCTTAGGTATATCCATATTTCTTGATGAACCAAGTTTTCACAAATTGAGTCAATATACAATAGCAAGTTAGGATTAAAGCTAACCAAAGAAAATAAACGGCTGGCAAAGGAACAAACCCCAAACTAGCCCCAATTGGAGAAAATGGCAGATACATTCCGACTGCCATCACAGTGGCGGTGATCAACAGCATGGGCAAAGAAGCCCGACTCTGGAAAAAAGGAATCTTAGCCGTGCGAATCACATGGACAATCAGCGTTTGAGTCATCAGACTTTCGACAAACCAACCTGTTTGGAACAAAGCTTGATTGTCTACAGAAGTCGCCCCAAATACAAACCACATCAGGGCGTAGGTGGAATAGTCGAAAATGGAGCTAACTGGGCCAATGAAGATCATAAAGCGCCGGATATTATCAACTTTCCATTTCGGCGGCTTGATTAGGCCTTCTTGATCCACATCATCGAATGGGATGCCTGTTTGCGAAAAGTCGTAGAGGAGATTATTTATTAATATCTGCACTGGCTGCATCGGTAAAAATGGCAGAATCGCACTCGCACCCAAGACGCTAAACATATTCCCAAAGTTAGAGCTAGTGCCCATTCTGATATATTTGATGATATTGGCAAAAGTCTTGCGACCTTCGATTACCCCAGATTCCAGGACTAACAAGTTTTTTTCTAATAAAATAATGTCTGCCGACTCTTTGGCAATATCGACTGCCGTATCAACTGAGATGCCCACATCAGCCTCCCGCAGAGCAGCTGCATCATTGATGCCATCTCCCATGTATCCCACAACGTTGCCTTTTTTTCGCAGCACCTGTATGATTTTGGCTTTTTGAGTGGGAGAAAATTTAGCAAAAATAGTTGTGTTTGCAGCAGATGAAGCTAATTCATCATCTGATAAAGATTCAATATCGCTACCTAATAAAACATTTTGGACAGGTAAGCCAACATCTTTGCAGATTTTACGAGTAATGATTTCATTGTCCCCTGTGATAATTTTTATATCAACTCCATGTCCCTTGAGGGCTTTAATCGCTTGGGCTGCGGAATCTTTGGGCGGATCGAGAAACGCAATGTTGCCCAACAGCACCAAATCACTCTCATCGGGAATGGCGTAATGCAATTGATCGGTTGGCATCACTTTGTATGCCACTGCGACTACCCGTAACCCTTCAGAGTTTAGTTTTTGTTGTAAATCGGCAACCTTGGTGCGGACTGACTCATCTATTGGCAAAACCTTGTCATCAACTTTGAGTTGGGTGCAGACTTTTAGGACTTCTTCAACCGCACCTTTGCAAATCAGGATATGCTGTTTTCCCATTTCTTCGACGACAACAGACATCCGACGACGCACAAAGTCAAAGGGAATTTCATCAAATTTCTGGTAGTTTTTCTCAATGTCTAAAGATTCAAGTTCTTGATTGTGAGCGAGAACGGCGACATCTAATAAATTTTTTAAGCCAGTCTGGTAAAAGCTATTGAGATAAGCATATTTGAGAACATCTGTACTCTCTTGACCGTAGGGATCTAAATGTCTCTGCAAGACGATTTTATCTTGAGTTAGTGTGCCTGTTTTGTCAGTACACAAAATATTCATAGAGCCAAAATCTTGAATTGCATCAATATTTTTGACAATCACTTTTTTGTTAGACATGGTAATTGCCCCCTTGGCCAAATTTGCCGTGACAATCACAGGTAACATTTCTGGAGCCAATCCCACAGCCACAGATAAACCAAATGTGAATGCCTCGATCCAATTGCCTTTAACCACCCCATTGATCAAAAAGACTAGTGGAGCCATGACCAGCATAAAGCGCAACAGCAGCATAGTCACGCCATTCACGCCTTTGTCAAAGCTCGTGCGTGGTTTGCGTCCACTAACGGTTTTAGCCAGTGATGCTAGATAAGTATGACTACCCGTTTCGGCGACAACGGCTGTTCCACAACCACTGACTACGGTAGTGCCCATGAAACAGAGATTAACTAGCTCCAGTGGGTTTTTCTCATTGTGATCTGGGAGTTCTGGGTGTTTTTCAGTGGGTAGAGACTCCCCGGTGAGGGTTGACTGACTGAGGAATAAATCTTTGGTAGCAATCAGCCTGACATCGGCTGGAATCATATCTCCGGCTGAAAGAAAGATGACATCACCAGGAACCAGCAACTTTACGGCAATTTCCTTTCCTGCTGTTATTCCCTTCTCTTTTTTCGGTGTGGCATCCTTGCGGCTCACTGTTGCGGTTGCGCTCACCATTTCCCGCAGCTTTTCGGCAGCTTTATTAGACTGAAATTCTTGTGAAAAGCGCAGCAACCCACCGAAAATAACCATCGCAAAAATGATGAGGGCGGCTGTCGGACTCCCAGTTAACAGTGAAATCGTCGCCAGAACAATGAGTAAAAGCGAGAGGGGATTAGTCACCGTTTTCAGTAGTTGGACATACCACGCGATCGCTTTTTCACGGGCGATCTCATTCAGCCCGGATTTTCCTAATCTCTGCTTGGCTTCAGTCTCAGTCAGCCCCTCCAGGGAAGTGTCAAATAAGTGCAGAACTCCATCTACATCATGTTGAGCGATATCGATGAGTGCGTTGGATGAGTCTACAGACTGGCTAGATCCCGTTTTAGGCTTTTTGGATGAATTGGGAGGCTGGCTTAAGGTCTTCATAAGGTAAGCTCCAAAACGTGGAGAGTTGGGGATTCATCGGTTTGATTTTTTAGGTTTAATCAACTGATTTGCGTTAAATCTTTTTGCTGCCTTTTTGCTAACGCGACTCGGCAAAGTGGTGTCGAATCTTCACCGCGATCTGACGCTCCGTCATCTTGTCAACTGTTTCAATACCTACGATGCTTCCACTGAGGTTATTTCCTTCAAGACGTTTTTTCAGTTCATCCTTTGCCTCGCCTGGGCCAAATATCAAAATAGACTCTGCATCACGAATACTCGCAATGACCGCATCATAGTAAATGTTGAGTTGTCCTGTAAAATTTCTCTGGAGGCTATCATCTGCGGGTACTTGATGTGATTCGTAAGCACCCTTAAGAGGTGAATCACCAGAACGGCGAGGCTGTTTTTCTACCTCCGATATTATCTCTTTTATCTCTTCCCCTTTCTCCGTAACAGTCACGATAATAGCTTTCCTATGGTCAATCCACAGCCCTACTTTTGTTCTCATCGATATCTCCTTTATTTACTAGTTACATCTAACTAAGTATTTATGAAAATTCATCTTGCATTTGGTTGAGTCTGTATCCCTCATTGGATAGGGTACAGAGTCAAATCACTGCAAATAATTTTGCCTGACTATTTATTAATAGGTCTAAGTAAATACATTTCAACCTTTAACTGAAATTGTTGAGTAAGGCTTGATTAATATGGCTATCATTCTGCCACTTGCAACGTAGTTTATTGTTAGCTTACCCTTTAAAATTGGTGAAGGTATTGTTCTTGAGGAAGATTTTCTATGAAAGCAAGGTTTTATTTAATTTGCGATACTTTGGAAGTTATTGGTCTAAATCTTGTCGTGCGTAATGCTTGAATTTCAGTTCGCAGTGCGGCGACTTCTGCTTGCAAGGCTTGAATTGATTTTGCACCTGCCAGTTCTGCTTGATCATTCTCGGCATCCTGATCAACAAAAAATACTGCTAGCGTTGCCGTTGCATAACCACAGACCGCGATCGCATACAGTGCTAGTAAAAAGCATAATACCCTTCCTTCTGCCGTCTTTGGAAAGTAATCAGATCCCATCGTGGTCATCACCATTGCCGTCCACCACAGTGCAGTGCCATAGTCAGTGATGCCAACAGTACCAACAGAAAGTTTGTGTTCAAACGCATAAATTCCAGTTGCTCCAAGCAAGATGACCAACGCGGTTAGTCCCACCACATAGCGCACTCCTCGACGCTGAACACTTGTTGCAAGTAAACGCATTCCTCTATTGGTTCGTGCCATAACTCCCAACAAATGTAACCCACGAACCACATGAACTGATTGCAAAGACTGTATGACTCCCACAATCCGAAAGGTTCGCACAGCCGGGATAAGCAGAGAAAAGACAATTAACCAGTTGTGTTTGAGGTAAGAAATTTTGCGGGGAGCGAGAAGAAATTTGATCCCAAAATCCACGATAAAGGTGATCCAAATGATAGCAGCGATCGCTTCTAATAGAGGATTCAGTCCCCAAACTAGCTCAACGATAAACAGTCCCAACCAAGCAAAGCCCAGCACCAGCATCGGCGTTTCTAGCCAATCTTCCAATTGTTGCAACACTTCGCGGCGCTTTTGATCTAACGCGGGCTTTGACTGTTGGTTCAGATCGCTCATAACGAGTTCGATGGATGAGACTGATACACCTTTAGCTGTGCCCGTAATTGAGCAATTTCAGTCGTCATATCTAGCACCATTGCCGCTCCGACTAAGTTCAGCCCCAAATCTCGACGCAAGCGTTGAATCTGAGCAATTCGCGCAATCTCGCGGGAATGCAGCAAATCACCGATTGGTTCGATTACGCCTAACTCAATGTAAAACTTCACCAGCGTAATCGAAGTCTTAGTGATTAATGCAGCATATTCAAAGCTGTAGAGTTGTTCACCTTCGAGGGAAACCACGGTTTTTGAAAGGCTGAAGGTCATAATTTAATCTCCTCTAACTGGGTACGTGGGTTAAAGCTAGTGTTTGCCTGGATTTTTTCGTAATATTCTTGCTCGATCGCACTCAGGTTTTGTGGCGTGACAATCTGAAGTTTGGCAAATAAGTCACCTCGTCCCCCTTTGGGCAATGTCCAGCCTTTGCCGCGCAGTCTGAGCGATTGCCCCGATCGCACCCCTTTAGGAACTTTCATCGTCACGCTACCATCAGGGGTAGGCACGCTGATTTGTGCCCCTAAAACCGCTTCATCAGGGCGAATTGGAATGTCACAAACCAGGTTATCGCCCTCAAATCGATAGAAGGGATGGGTTAACACCTCGATAGTTAAATACAAATCGCCACGCTGTTGAGAGAACGGACTAGGACGACCTTTACCCTTGAGGCGAATTCGACTGCCTGGTTTTGCACCTGCGGGAATGCGGACGTTGATCGTTTCCTCGTCGAGTTGTAGCCGTTTTTGGACACCGTGAAATGCTTCGGAAAATGTGAGTGCTATCGCCGCTTCTGTATCCGGTGCGGGAGCTTGAGAATAAAATCCCCCATTAAAATCATCAAAGCCACCAGTGGAGGTTTTACGTCTCGAACGACCCAGCAGATCGTTGATAAACGAATCAAAATCGCCGTACTGATCGAAGTCGCCTGTTGCAACATTAGTTCCGCTAGGTGGCGGCGCTTCAGTGTAACCAGGGTGATTCCAGTGCTGACCAAAGCGATCGTACTTCTGCCGTTTCTCTGGATCAGATAGTACTTCATTCGCTTCGTTTAGTTCTTTAAACTTTGCCTCTGCGTCTTTGTCTCCAGGATTGAGGTCAGGATGATATTTGCGGGCAAGCTTGCGGTAAGTCCGTTTGATTTCTTCAGGAGTTGCGGTTTTGCTCACTCCCAAGATGGCATAGTAGTCTTTAAAGTCTGTTGCAGTTGGCATCAGTGACCTCTCGATTGCAGGTTATTTTTGAATTGTTAATCTCCTTCTTCTTGGTTGGAAGAATCTGCTGAAGATGGGGGAAAATCATCGGGTGGTTGAGTTCTTGCCATACGTTTCTGCTCCTTCGATACCCATTCCCATGCAGTTAAACAACCAATGGTTAAACCTGCTAGCATCAGTGCTAATGTCCATGAAAACTGACTAGGAAATCGGAAATCGAGCCAGATGCCTAGTGCCATCGCTAACAAAGTTGGTGCGACGACTGACCAACCGATCAAGCCTGCAAAACCTAAACCAAACCAAACGCCACCATAAGGTTTTGCTTGGCGAGCATAAAGTTTGCGACGTTCTTTATTAGCGATCGCCTTAGCGAAGAGATGCATTTGCGATCGCGACTTCCGGGAGGGAGTTTTCATGTATATTCACCTAACTCAATAAAGTGCCGAATCGTGTTTATCTCTAGCTTTTCTAAAACGGAACGTGCTGTTTTTTCGCGTTCATCGATTAAGTGAAACTGCTGCTCAACAGTTTTTTTCAACATTCCCAAATCGCCACCTTGGACGGCGTTTTGAGTAGCAACTATTACCTCATCGCCATGTTTTATCAAAATTCCTTGGTCGATCGCAAAGAATTGTTCTTGTCCTTGCGGTGAGACGAAGGATAGCAAACTCGGTATCAGCGTCGCCACAAAATCTATATGGCGAGGTAGTAAGCAAAATATCCCATTCTCCGCTTCAACAATCACTTTAATCGCGGCTATTTCGAGCAGGATTTTGGTGGGTAAGACAACTTTGAGCCGCATTTCTGATGGTGGATCGGTCATGATTTTTTGCTCTCCTCTGGTGCTTTTACGACTTCATTAATTGAGCCGATCATGTAGAGCGATCGCTCTGGCGTCTCAGAAAACTCGTCATTGAGAATGCGCTCACATCCATCTAGTACATCGTCTAATTCGACTAATTTCCCTGTCAAACCTGTAAACTGGGCAGTGGAAAAGAAAGGTTGAGTCAGAAAGCGTTCTAAACGTCTGGCCTGGGATACTACTTGGCGATCGCCTACCGATAATTCTTCTAAGCCCAACATGGCGATAATATCTTTCAGTTCCTCATAAGTGGTAATGGTTTTGCGGACTGCTTGAGCAATCTGATAATGGCGATCGCCAACGATATGAGGCATCAGCATTTTGGAATTCGATTGCATCAAATCCACGGCGGGATAAAGCCCTTCACTCGCCCGTTTGCGTGACAATACAATTGCTGCTGACAAATGCGAAAACACAGCGACGGCAGAGGGATCGGTGAAGTCGTCCGCAGGGACATAAACCGCTTGAATGGAAGTAATCGCCCCTGCCGATGTATTGCAAATGCGCTCTTCTAGTTGAGCGAGTTCGGTGGCGAGGGTTGGTTGATAACCCACCCGCGAAGGTAGTATCCCCATCAGTCCCGATACTTCTGAACCTGCTTGGATAAAGCGAAAGATATTATCGATCAAAAGCAATACATCTTTTTGGGAGCGATCGCGAAAATATTCTGCCATTGTCAGCGCCGCGTGTCCTGCCCAAAATCTGACTCCGGGCGGTTCATTCATCTGTCCAAAGACCAAGACAGCATTTTGGAGAACGCCCGTTGCTGCCATTTCTTGATATAAATCCAGACCTTCGCGGCAGCGTTCGCCAATCCCACAAAATAAACTTACGCCTTGGTGCTGCTTGACCATGTTATGGATCATTTCCGTAATTAGCACCGTTTTGCCAACGCCTGCACCGCCAAGTAAACCTGTTTTGCCGCCTCGTTCCAAAGGTGTGAGCAGATCGATCACTTTGATCCCAGTTTTGAGGATTTCGGCTTTGGTAACTCGCTCTGACATGGCGATCGGCGTGGCATGAATTGATCGCCATTCGCCACCTGTGATCGCTTCTTTCTCATCGATCGCTTCGCCAAATAGGTTTAACATTCTCCCTAAGAGGCGATCGCCTACGGGAACTTGTAATGGGTGCTGAGTATCAATGACAATCTCGCCGCGTGTGACACCGGCAGTCGGGACAAGTGCCACACCCCGCACCACCTGAGCGCCCAGATGTGAAACCACCTCGATCGCAATATTACCTGCTTGTAACTGGGTATGTATATCTGGCAACCGGTTGGGAAAATGGATATCAATGATGCTGCTTCGCACGGAGATGACAGAACCGAGATTTTGCTCTTGAGAATGATTTGATGATTTAACATTTAATTCCATTTAAAATCGACCTATCTATTTTGTAAATATACCAACTGAGAAACAAGATTCTTGCTCCCTCTCCTTACTAAGGAGAGGGTTGGGGCGAGGTTTTACAAGGCTTTTTATAAAAGTGAGATGCTCCCATTACGAATTACGAATTACGAATTACGAATTATCTAATGGCTTAATTCAAAGGCTGAAGTAATTTCTAGTAATTCATCTGTAATTGCAGTTTGGCGTTGTTGCTGAAATTGACCAGTAAACTCTGTGAGCCGCTCTGCAATGTTTTTCTCGGCAACTTGCATAGAAGCAAGACGGCTAGCATTTTCCCCGGCGAGGGATTCACCAAAAGCACGATAGAGCAAGATAAAGAAATATTGTCGTAATAGAGACGCAACCAAAGTATCGCTCGGCATCGTAAAAGTTGGTAGAGTCCGCGATTCCCATGTTTCGTTTTCGATATGTTGTAGCCATTGGCGATCAAGTGGCAACAGTTGCAGCTTGTACGGCTGGCATAACGTATTGGAATGTAAGTGGTTGTAAAACAAGAAAATTTGGACAATTTGCTGGCGAGCGGTGAGCGTAGTCGAACCGGGATCGCGCCATTCGGCAATGTGTAGTAAAATTTCTTGAACCATTGATGTGATCTCAGTTAGCGAACCTGCCATAGGGAAAGTTTGCTCGATCGCATAGCCTGCGGTTTCTAAATGGGAAATAATTCTCGATCCGACGGCAAAAATCGCCAGATGTTCGGGTGAGATATTCAACTTCTTTAATTCCGCGATCGCATAACGGCTAATCTGTTCGTTAAATTGACCACACATCCCTTGCTCAGAGCCAAAGATAATCACGCCGCAACGACCAACATCGGAGGTCGAAAAAGATTGTTGGGTATGCGTGTCATGGGTATGTGTTGCCTTCAGCACGACATGCAAACCCATTTCGATTGTATGGTTATACTCAGCGAGGGAAGTAACCGCCTGTTCATACTGATGGATATTTAACGCCGCTAATACTTTCATCATTTTCACCACGGCTTGCAGTTCTTGTGCAGTGTGGATTTGGCGTTGGAGAAGCTCAATAGATGACATAGCTACTCCTTTATATTCTTTGGCTCTTTTGTATCAACTGGAGCTTTTGAATCCTTTGTATCAGTTGGCTCTTTTGTATCAGTTGTATCCTTTACAACTGTCGCAATCGCAGTTTTGGCAGTCTTTAATAAGGCATCGCGATCGCTATCAGTCAATACGGCTCCGCTTTCGATTTGCAGGCAGAGATCGGCTAACTGGGTGGATATGGCTTGGGCGATCGCTTGCTCTGCAATGGCAATTTTAGCGATGGGAACGGAATCGAGCAAGCCTGCTGTCACCGAAAGCATCACAGCTATTTGCACAGCAGCCGGCATTGGCGCATATTGCTTTTGTTTGAGCATCTCGCGCACCCGTTGTCCGCGTTCTAAAGTGAGCCGAGTCGATTCTTCTAAGCGCGTACCAAAGCGAGAGAAAGCCTCTAGTTCTTCAAATTGAGAATAGGAAAGACGTAAATCTCCTGAAACAGCGCGATAAGCAGGAAGTTGAGTTTTACCACCCACCCGCGAAACCGATTTACCGATATCGATCGCAGGCAATACTCCCTTTTGAAAGAGGATTGGTGAAAGATAAATCTGTCCATCGGTAATGGAAATGAGGTTAGTTGGGATATATGCAGCAATGTTTTGAGCCTCTGTTTCGACAATTGGCAGCGCAGTTAAGGAACCACCACCTCGTTTGTCGTTGAAATGCGTAGAGCGTTCCAGTAAGCGCGAGTGAATATAAAAAATATCCCCTGGATAAGCTTCGCGTCCAGGTGGGCGGCGCATTAAGAGAGATATTTCTCGATAGGTGCGGGCATGGTTAGTGAGGTCATCGTAAACGATAAGCACATCACGCCCTTGATCTGCAAAATATTCCGCCATCGCAGTAGCGGCATAAGGAGCGACATATTGTAAGCCCGGCGGTTCTTCTCCTGCTGCCATGACAACTGTCGTGTATGGCATTGCGCCCTGTTCTTCGAGGTCAGCAATTACCTTGGCAACAGCTGCACTACGCTGTCCGATGGCGCAATAGATACAGAGAATATTTTTACCTTTTTGATTGATGATCGTATCAAGGGCAAGACCGCTTTTACCCGTTTGGCGATCGCCTAAAATTAATTCTCTCTGTCCGCGTCCAATGGGAATCAGGGCATCGATCGCTTTAATTCCCGTTTGCAAAGGCACATTCACGGGCGCACGATCCATGATCGCTGGGGCATTACGTTCGGCGGGACGGCGTTCTGAAGTTCGCACTATGCCTTTGCCGTCGAGGGGGCGACCAAGAGGATCGATCACTCTTCCTAGTAGTGTGTCACCCACAGGGACATCAAGTACTTTACCAGTGCGCTGCACTTGGCTACCTGACTGGAGTTGATCGCTAGAATCAAGCAAAACTACGCCAACTTCTTCGGGATCGAGGTTAAACACCAGCCCCAGACTACCGCCAGTAAAACGGACAATTTCCTCTGACTGCACATTGGGCAAACCGATGATTTTGGCAATTCCTTGCCCAATCGATTGAACAATCCCAATCTCAGTAGATCGCAATTTTGCTTCATGCTGATTGAGAGCTTGAGTATAAAGTGCAAAAGTATTTTCTAAAACTGTCTGTAAACCTTCTTCCTTCTTCACATCATGCGTCCTCTGAGTTCTGATTTGTTCCCGCTTCTTCTGCAAAAACCGTAACCAAATTTTCGGTGATGCTATCTAAGTAAGTATCCATACTCCACGCTAGTTTGTAGCCTGTGCCGCGCAGTTCGATCCCACAAATCAGACTAGATTCAATTTCATAAGTCGGTTCGATTTTGCCTGCAATTTCATAACTCGATTCGATTTTGCCTGAACCCACCGCCTTAAAGTAGTCTTGCAAAACCGTAGCGATCGCTGTACAAATATCCGTCGGTAGGGTGAACGTACTAACCAACGTCAACGGAATGCTATCTTTTGTCGAAGCTGTTAAAGTCGTCACCAATTCAGCCCGCTCTGGCTCAGTGAGATCGCGCAACTTCTGCAAAAACACCCTAGCAATCTGCGTTTCTAGTTCTGACTCTGCCAAGTCTGTCAATATCCGCCGCACAGTTGCCTGTAATTCCTGCATGGTGCGTAGGCGAAGCCCGCCTTTGGCATCGCCCACCTCGCGCAAAAAAGCATCTTTTTGGCGTTGCAAACTGGTTTGCCATTGCGATCGCTCTGTCGCCACTGATTCCTGCATTTCTTTCAACAAGCGTTGGCGGGTTTGCTCCACTTCTAATTTTACTTGAGTGAGCAATTCTGTCTTTTCGTCGGTGAATTTCTGCTGCATTTCCTCATAATGCTTAACCTCCTGTTCAGCTTCTTCTTTTTGTTGAGATGCCGACGATAAGCGATCGCGGATCGTTTTCTCGCGGCGTGCCATTGCCTTGGTAATCGGTTTATATAGGAAGCGTTGCAGCACAAATATCAACACAAAAAAGTTGAGGATTTGCGCGAAGAAGGTAAACCAGTTAATCTCCACTTGATCAGCCTCCTGCTTTGGCGAGCGCACCGACTACATAGTTCCAAAATGGATTGGCAAATAGCAAAATTAGCGCGATTACAAAGCAATAAATGGCGATGGATTCAATAAATGCTAATCCGACAAATAAGGTGCGGGTAATTGTATTTGCTTCATCGGGTTGTTGGGCGATGGAACTAAGTGCCTGGGCAACGGTTTTACCTTCGCCGAGGGCTGGGGCGATGGAGCCGATGGCCATCGTCAGACCCGCCGTTAAGATTGACACGGGGCCAATAATTCCCAGTAAAAGTGATAGCGATTCATTTTGAGCCATTGTCTTCGTTACTCGTAGAACCAATATAAACAACTGCTAAAATTGCAAAAATATATGCCTGAATTAAGCCTGTCAACAAGCCTAAAGCCTGCATAATGGCTGGAAAGAAGAATGGCGCAATCGAGATTAAAATCGCCGCAATCATCCCGTCACTCATCACATTCCCAAACAAACGCACTGCTAAAGCTAAAGTCCGTGAGAGTTCGCTAATTATATAAAAGGGAAATAGGATAGGAGTCGGTTCTAGGTAATGGTGCAGATATTTCCAGATTCCTTGCTGACGGATACCAAAAACGGGGACGGCAAAGAATACACAGATAGCGAGGGCGGCAGTGGTGGATAGTGAAGCAGTGGGCGGGTCATAGCCAGGAACGATCGCTAATAGATTGGAGGTGGCAATAAAAACAAATAGGGTGCCGACAAAGGGCAAATAGCGATCGGGATTTTGTCCACTGGTTTGCTGAATTTGATCGCGTAAGTTGACAACTAAGACTTCCAGCAGATTTTGCCAGTGGGATAGCTGCGTATCAGTGGAGAGTTTGCGCGTTACCAACCAAGCACCGATGCCCAACAGTAGCATGATCATCCATGTAAAGACCAAAGTGGCATTGATCGACACAAATCTCCACTGCCAAAACACGATCTCATCTGGACTAAGACTAATGTGCATTGAGTCTCCTTGTCCATTTCGGCTGCAACTTTTCAATGGTGCGATTGCGTACCCAAATGAACGCGCCTAAGCAAACGAGCAGATGCCAAAGTACTGACTCTTGAGCGATCGCTAGCACTAAAGCAAATACTGTAATTGCGATCGCTAGCCGTCCAAAAAAGCTGCCTAACGTTAATAGAATTGGGTTTTGGGCTGTAGGTAATTTCTGCACCGTCATCCACAAGCCACGAAAGTAGAGATTTCCCAGCAAAACTCCTAACACTAAAGTAATAGGTAAAAACCAGAGGCTGTTCATCTTAAATCTCCTAAGAGGCTTTTTCAGACTCTAATATTGGAATGTATTTGGTAATGAGTATTGGTTACTGAAAGAAACGTTTTTTAAACACAAAATAAACATTAACCAATGACCACCGCCTCAATCATCCAGGTAATAAGCTCCCAGTGTGAGAGTAACTGGATCACTGGGCTAACTATTTATTTGGGTAACTCGTTTTAGCCATCTTGCGATCGCCATTAATTAGTCTGACACATTTCTCTTAGAACTCATGTTTAACCAAGCGTTTGATTAGCGTATAAATTGTATTGTTTGTACTAAAAACTTTCAAATCGTTACGCTCAGGTAAAATGTTCGTCATGTTAGCTTATAAGCTATATTTACTAATAAAATCGGCTTGATTCTAAATTCTCACTTAAGGGACAGTAGTCAGAGCAATCAAGTGCTTGTTCAATTAAATATAAAACCTTACTCTGCCTCCGGCTTCCCTCTCCGAACTCACGGAGAGGGATTGAGGGTGAGGTTTTATCTTATATTTAATTGCGCCTTCCTACTTAATGATTTATGATTTGTAATATCAATCGAGCTTTGGCTTAACCCAATCAGTTGAGCGACTCGAAAGGCAGAAGTGATCGCTCCTTCATGCAAGCCATCACCAAGGTAGGCTCCCGCATGGTAAGTGTTGTTCTCGCCATTAGTGGCAACTACTTCATCTCGATATTGAAAAGATTCAGTGGTATACAACGGAGTGTGATGTTTTTGAATGTGAATAATGCGATCGCTAGCAATTAACTCCTCTAGTTGGAACGATAGAAAATAATTTGGTGGCGATGAGATGTCACAAATCTGATTCAGGCAACTGTTATAACCCCATCGGCTTTTTGCCTGAAAAAAATCAAATTCTGAGGGTTGTTTAATGCCATAGCGGTTGTATATGGAACTATCTGTATGAAGTAAGGTGGTGGCATAATTGGCTTTCCAAGCAGAAAACCGTTTGATTTCGGCATCTGTTGGATCTGCTAACAGCGCCATCACTTGGTCGGGTGGCGTAGCAAACACGACTTTATCAAACTCCTGAATTTCACCTGTCCTTCGCACAATTTTCACAGCATCCAAACTTCTGGAAATCTGGTCAATATCTGCATTCAGCAAAACCTCACCCTGGAATCGCGCCAGGATTTTTTCAATGTAAGAATACACACCGCCTTTAACCCTGAGCCACTGGACTGCGACATCGTTGCGTAAAACAGGCATTGCCAATTCTGCCGGAAAATCATCAATTAGTTCCAACGGCATTGAATAGCTATACATGACTAGCAATTTTAGCCAAGTATTGCCAGTAAAGGCGCGTTTCAAGTATTGCGACAAAGGCTGATTGTAAAAATCTTGCACGAGAGCAAATTGTATTCTTAACCATAATCCAGCAGAACGGGCATAGAGGGTATCGAGGCGTAAATATTCAATCAGGCGGTGGATACCTGTGAAGTTCTTCTGGATTGTGACTCCCGATAGAAAGTGGCTGCCATTTTTGAACAACATCGCTGAACCCATCTTGACGGGTTCTAGTTCCACCCCTAGTTCTTCCATAAGGGCGATGAAGTTGTGAAACACAGTCGGAAATTCGAGTACTCCATTTTCCAAAATTTCCTGACAATCGGCTTGATTCGGCTGAACGTTCTTGTTCAGTGTCCGAATATGTCCACCTAAAGTAGGTAGCCGTTCAAACACAGTGACATGATGCCCTTGTTTATCGAGTAGGTAAGCTGTCACCATGCCACTAGCTCCCCCCCCAACGATCGCGATTCTCATGATTGACCTCTCAATTAAAATAATTCGTAATTAACTTTTGTAGCGGGGTCTAAATCCCTGTTGCAAAACTTGCTGCTTGTTAGTTGCTATGAAACTTGAACCCTCAGAGTTGGTTAATGAAATAGATAAAGTGCGTCACCGTTAGCGAGTTCGCGAGCGTCATAGCCCGTTGTAGACATCGCCTGTTTAGCTGTTGCTTAAAATCACGTCACCTGATAACCGTTGATACAGCAGTGCGCCTGTCCAAAATGTCGCAGCAAAGCCCGGATAGCCAGATGAGGCATTGCAGAAATAGAAATGCTTGAGTGAGGTTTCGTGATTCAGTCGCCCCATACCCATATTGTGCGGTGTCAAACTGGAGCCGTAGGAATTCCCATTGGGACACCAGCAAAAACGCTCATTGGTAGTAGGGCTACCCGTGATATGGAAGACCATGTGTTTTCTAAAATTCGGTACATAGTGTTTTTCCACAACATCAAGGATGGAGTCTAAAATTTCTTGCTTTTTCTGGTTGTAAGCTTTGCGGTCGCCCTCCCGTAATTCCTGGAAGTAGTTGTAATTAGCAACGGTAAGGAATTCCACAATCTGGCAGTCTTCTGGGCAATCCCGACTCGCTTTAGTCAATAAAGTAGGCGTTGTGATGGCAAAACTAGGATTAGAAAAGTCATTGCGATCGTACATCTGCGCGAAGGCTTCATTTAGATCGTGATGCCCTGTATGAAAGAGATTCCACTTGCCAAATCCATATTCTCGGAGGTCGATATCTTTGACGACGCAATAAGCCATGTAGTTAGATGCCGAATATTCATAGTTGAGTTTTCGACGTACACTTTTAGAAAACTGCGATTCCCCGATCATCTTGGCGGCTTTTTTGGGGTCAATATTGCAAATTACGGTGTCGCTTGTAAATTCATGGGTTTGATGGCTGGTCAGATCCATCGCCTGAACTCCCGTAACTGTTTTGTCTGTGACTCTAAAATTCGTAATTTCATGGTTGAGCAATACCTGTCCCCCATGTGATTCGATGACATTAACCAACGAATTAATCACATGTTCAAAATGCTGGGTTGGGTAAAATGCGCCTGCTTGATAGCCTCGGAACAATATAACCCAAGCATAAAAGGAGAGTTGATTTGGAGGCAACAAAAAATCAGGCCATTGCAGGGCTAATAGAGTTTGAGCGGCTTGAGGTAGCTGAAACTTGTCAAATACATCCTGAAGTGTGCTGTTGAGATACTGGATGGTAGAGAATACCTCATTTGGATGTTTTAGCAGTTCAATTGGCTTGATCGGTGGAGAGAGTCTTTTCAAGCCTACACGAGTCTTTTCCACTTCGTTGACGAATTTATAAATGCGATCGCCATGAGCAGGAAACAGATTAGACAATCGCTGGATTAGTTCCTCTGGCTCCGAGGGAATATCCAACCTATGCCCTGGCATTCGCATATGATCAAAGCCTTCCGAGTCATAACGTTCAAAAGTTACTTCTCGCTCTAATCCTAATTTTTTGAGTACCTGATTGACAGTTTGCCCTTCCCCGCAGTCCCAAACATAGTGAAATTGAGCGTTAAACGTATACTTTTTAGCCATCGTAAACGTATGCCCAAAGCCTCCAGGATGCTCATGGGCTTCGAGAATTTGCACAGTCTTGCCAGAGTTCGCCATCAAAGCGCCAAAGACTAATGCTGATAAACCACTACCGACAATCAGGTAGTCCGGTTTCATAAGAGAGTTCCTCGAATAATAAACATCTGAGTTCTGTCCCGTTGGTGAAGCCAAAACTTACTTAAACGCTTTGACTAAAGCCTTAAACTCGACTTGCAGTGACTTGTCATGAGGCGAGATAGGTGGGATTTGGCGATCAATACTTAGGAATTCATAGACTGCCATCTGAGCAGCAAGTCGCTTCGCAGTCACCTCACCTAAACCACTGCTAGCTTCTAGCTTTGTCTTCACCTCCTCAAGTTTCAATTTAATCTCAGCTTGGGTTTCTTTTGCTATCAATTGAATAGTTACAAAAGTTGCTCAATATAACCTCTACCTTTTGAATGTTTTATTAGAACTTATACAACTCACACACAATTTCAACCCTTACTAAACCCGAATTTATCATCCAGGAAAAAAATCATTAAAATCAAGTGAAGAAGGCAGAAGGTAGTCAGGATGGGCCAACATTGTCATTTAAGAGATTAGACAACCAAGCTTACTACCTTCTGGAAGCAAACCAAGCTGAATATAGTAATTACAGTGGTTGCGGTAACGTTATCTAATTAGGTGGGAACCAGGCAATATATACTTCTACTACAGCCAATTTATATGTTGTAAATATTTTTTAAATGGAATTACACCATACGGGAGATAAACGCTCAAAAGTTATTAAATAAAGGTTAAAAATAAAATATCTTAGTAAAACTTGTACAACTTATACACCAATCAAACGCTCGGTTAAACATGATTTCTAACATGAGAGTGTCATACTAATCTTTATCAACAAATTGACAAAGTTTAGTGAAATATATGCTTAATAAAGTTTTATTAACGAGTCCTCGCAAATTGAGTATATCTACAACAATCAGTCAATCGATGATGAGTAAGCATTTTTGCCCTAACTGTTCAGACGTTTTACTCCGTCATGTGCGTTTGGGAAAACTTTACTGGCGCTGTAGTTACTGCTATCAGGAAATGCCCGTTTAGAAAACGGGAGTGGTACGCTAACGTGCCATCAGCACGACAACTGATCGCCCCCCAGCAAGATATTCTTGAGATGCAATTAAGGGCGCAGTTTTCAAATCGGAGAAATCTTGAGGAGATGGCAAAGCAGTATCTACAATTTGATGCCAGCCTTCTCCACTACCCAAAAGTGGTAGTTCAAATGTCAACGGCTGCCAATAAGCATTGAGGATAATATATAGATGCTCGTTAAATTTGGGGTGACGGAGCGTGAATGCCAGACTACGAGAATCATTCCCCCAATCAGGCTGCTCTAGTTTCGTGCCATGCCAGATGATGTTTGGCCGATGAGAGCCATGAGTAACACTGAGAAGTTTTTTTTGCCGAAAGATTCTTAAGGATTGGATAAACTGAATTAGTCCTCGGACAAATCGCAATAAATCCTTGTGTTTTTCGATACTGCTCCAGTCAAACCAACTCAGTTCATTATCTTGGCAGTAACCATTGTTATTCCCCCTTTGCGATCGCCTAATTTCATCTCCCATAAGCAACATCGGCGTTCCTTGGGAACATAAAAGGATGGTGAAGAAGTTTTTGATTTGTCGCAAGCGCAGTATTTCGATTTCTGCATCGTCCGTAACTCCCTCTACACCACAATTCCAACTATTGTTGTCGTTTGTGCCGTCACTGTTATTTTCCCCATTGGCTTCGTTGTACTTGTAGTTGTAAGAAACTAAATCATTTAAGGTGAAACCATCGTGACAGGTAATAAAGTTAATACTATGATTTGGTTCGTAGTCTGGTCGCAAGTAGATATCTGGGCTAGCCATGACACGAGCAGCTAATCGACTCACTATACCGCGATCGCTTTTCACAAAACAGCGCACATCATCGCGGTAGGGGCCATTCCATTCAGCAAAGCGTAGGCTTCCTCCGACAAACTTTCCTACTTGGTATAGTCCAGACCCATCCCAGGCTTCAGCAATTACCTTTGTTCCCGCCAAAACTGGGTCTGTTTCGATCGCCCAGAGAACAGGTGGATCGGCAAAAGGCTCACCTAATTTGCTCCGAGATAAGACAGATGCTAAATCAAAACGGAACCCGTCTACGTGCATTTCTGTTACCCAGTAGTATAAACTATCTAAAATCATCCGTGTAACCATCGGATGATTCGCTTTCAAAGTATTACCGCAACCACTGTAATTACTATATTCAGCTTGGTTTGGTTCCAGAAGGTAGTAAGCTTGGTTGTCTAATCCCTTAAATGACAATGTTGGCCCATTGTGATTACCTTCAGCCGTGTGATTAAAGACAACATCTAAAATTACCTCAATCCCGGCGCGGTGAAGGGCTTTGACCAGATCACGAAATTCATTTATGGGATCTAAGCGATCGCTACGGGAACTATAATGGCTGTGAGGTGCAAAGAAGCTGATCGTACTGTAGCCCCAGTAGTTGTTGTGACTAGGACGTGCATCATTAGGATCAAACTGATGAATTGGTAGCAATTCAACTGCGGTTATTCCTAATTCCTGCAAATAAGGAATTTTCTCAATGAGTCCTGCATACTTACCGCGTTTTTCGGGAGACACACCAGAAGATGGATGACGAGTAAAACCATCTATGTGCAGTTCATAAATGACTGTTGTCGCATAAGGAGTCCGTAGGGGAAGATCCCCCTCCCAGTCGTAGGTTTTGGGATCATCTGCTACCACAGCCCGTAGCGCTTGGGCGCAATTATCCTTACCAAAACAGCTAGCAGCTTCACGACTATAATTATCCCAACCTACTACTGCTCGCGCATAGGGATCAAGTAATACCTTACTGCTATCAAACCTTAGTCCTTGATCTGGTGCATAAAGTCCATCCGCCCGATAAGCATAAACCTGCCCAGCAGCAATATTTGATACCAAGATATGCCAATAGTAGAAGGTTTTATTATGCTTTTTGTGTAGCTGAATTACACGGCTGGGTTGGGGTGAATTCGGCTCATCAAAGAGCAATAATTCCAGTCCAGTGCAGCTTTTAGAGAATACCGAAAAATTGACACCATTAGGGGTAAATGTAGCGCCAATTGGAAAAGGTTGACCTGGTAAAATATCAGGAAGCATTTTGGTAATAATGGACACAAAAATCATTGGTTTACACCGTGCCAGTGTCACAACTTCCTGCACTTCATGAACAAGATTTGCGGGCTGGTCTGACAACAGTAGTGATGGTAGTGCGTTCGATTCAGCATTGGAATCAGACTACCCTGGAGGTGCAATTTTACATTACTAGTCTTGCCAGTGATGCTAACAAAATTGGTAGTGCAATTCGACAGCACTGGGGTATTGAAAATTCTGTTCATTGGACATTAGATGTCACTTTCAATAAAGAATCAAATGGGTTCTATAAACACCCCCTAAGTATTCATTCGTTCATAAATAGCAGAACCGGCAGCCGAGAATTGCGTGAAATAGGTAGAGATCCAAAATTTGATGACAGAATCGATCATCACCGGAACTGTGGCAATGAATGTATGGATGACCACTTTGCTTTCGGGTAATCCAAAGTGCTGCCCTATGCCTTCTAGCAGCACTTCCCAACCCTCAGCCGAGTGAAAGCCCACAAACATATCTGTTATCAGGATAAAAATAAATACTTTGACTGGATCGCTCAAGCTCAGGAAGGTGCGATTAGAAAAATTGCGAATGTTAGCCAACTTGTTGCGATTGAAGTAGACGATGCCAGCAAACACAACGATCGCTACCCCATCTGCTATCAAGTTCTTCAGTCCATTTAGAGTTTGTTTGCGGGATTCGCGCCAGAGTTCAGTGACTTTCTCCTGAACTAGCTCTCGCCGTTCTGTTACTGACAACTCTGGAACAAGTCCCAGCAACTCTTGAACTTCTAGCTCATCTTTAAATGCGTTAAATTCGGCTCCATACTTTTCCTTAATTTCGTGACTTAATTCAATTTTCGTCGGATTTTTTTCGCTGTAACTTCCCAGCAGAGGATCAAAAACCAAGTTTTTAGTCAGAATTTGGATCAACACTGGCACTAGCAACAGAATCAGGAGCCAACGAATCGCCAGTTTGTCCAGCTTACGTCGCAGCCGGATTTCTTGAACTACCTGCTGCTCATACTTGGGATCGAGTTCTCTGCCGAGGGAAAATCCTCCTTGAAAAAATCCCCTTCGATTTCGCTTTAATGGATTATTTTGGTTGGTAATTCTTGCAGCATCAATGTTTGCTGATTTGCTGGGTTCCTGAGCAACATTTAAAGCTGTAGGAATCGGAACGCTGTTCTTTAAATCAAGCGCCAAGTGTTTTAATTCCTCTTCCGGCTCTCGATATTTACTGATAACGACATCAATAAAATTCAACTTCGACGATACAACTGCATCGCTATCTACAATCGGTTCATTCGTGAGCGATTCTGGTTGAGCTAAATCAATCTCTGGGTCATGCAGCTGGCGATTTAACAAAAAACTGTTGAGGCGAAACTGCACTAAGTTGCTTCGGACAATGAACAGTTGGCGATCGCGTAAACTCTGCACGTACTCCACCAGGGTTTTGGCTTGATTGGGTGCATAGGTAATCTTGGCACCATTAAAATATTTGTCTTCCAGCGCTTTAATATTCTGCGCCGCTTTATAAGATGCTTCTAGAACCTGAAGCTGCCTACGATTCAACCATTGATTCCATTGATTAAGATTGAGTGGATTGAAATTCATCTGTTTAGGTTGAAATTCTATCTAGTACAACAAGGCAAAATTAAAAATTAAATAAGTCGGAAGGACGCTCTCTACGAGACGCTAAAAGCGTAGCTTGCAACTCTTACAGAGTACGCGGACTCGCTTTGCGTGACGCTAACGGAAGTACAGTTTTGTAACGGGGATTTAGCCCAAAGTCAGAGCGGAGGTTTCTTCCGCTCTGAACTTTGTAAGAGAGAACAAGACTTACATACTTGCTTATTTTTTGAACCGGGGGACTTAAACCCACCGAATTTGGTAAAAAGTAAAAAGAAAGAATACTTAATTATTTAATTCTCATTTTTTACGAATTAATTCTTGGGGAAATCCTGGTGGTAGCGACTTGACGAAATAGACCTTAACTGGTTCATCCCGATTTGAGTTTTTCATATAAGATATACTCAGAAAAGGACGATATTCAGTCTGGTGAGCAAGATATACTTTCATGAAAGCTGTACTAAAAGCCTGAAAATGAATGCGTCCCAATTCTGGGTCACGTCCAGAGAAAGCAGAGAAACGATTAGAAGATGGTAAAACTACGCTACTCACACCAGCAATCAAATCAGTATGAGTTCCTTTGTCACCAATACCCAAATACTTTTCTTTGGTAGTCAACCAGGAAAATGCTTGTATTTGTTCCAACAAGACGGGAGTAAACGTGTCTGAGGCTCCACCAGCAATGACTACGGGAATTTCGATTCGGCTCAGACCTGCTTGCCCAAGAAGACTACTCGTGACTGGATTGAGAGCAATCACAGCTTTGACTCGGCGATCGCGTAAATCTAGGTTGCTTAAGTTTTGTTGTATCTGTTCATAATCAGGAGAATTTTTTCCCAGTGCTAAAGCACGACACTGCAACAACAACGAAACATTGACCGAATCAGATTCAGATTTACAATCTTTGTGCAACTGATTAATATTGATGCGTGCGCCAGCTAAAACTAAGCCTGTGTAACCACCAAAAGATTGTCCAATCACACCGACTTGTTGAACGTTAATTTTTCCTTGTAGCCAGGGATCAGATGTTGAACGCTGCTCTAATTGATTAAGCACAAAAGTTACGTCTAAAGGTCGGTCAATCAAATCTGTGTCTGCAAATACTTGTTGGCTTTTCCCTGTGAGTAGTGCTTCCATTTGCAGAGAATCACTACCAGGATGGTCAGGAACAACAACTGCAAATCCATAGGATGCTAAATTTTCTGCCAGGTAAGCAAAGCTATCGCGATCAGAACCTAGTCCATGAGAAATGACTACAACTGGTGCAGGTGTTTGACTTTGAGGTAAATAGATATCGGTTTGAATGACTCTAGTTTCAATGCTTCCAGTCAGAGATTTACGATTAGTATCCACAAACGCGATCGCTCTCTTCTGCCAAGAAAACGGCCCTGACTTGTTGTATAACTCCGGTAATTTTGAGATATTTACAGGTGGTTCAGTCGATGCTTCTGTAGTAGACTGTTGATCAATTACAGAGAGAGCTTGATTTGTCTCCTTTTTCAGAGTGGAGAGTTGACTCATCAGTGCCAAAAGATTTTCAGTGTTAATCCGAATATTCTGTGAAGGGAAGTAGCGCATCGTATTCAGTAGTGTTAATCCCCCTGGATCAGCCGCAGCTAAAATCAACGCTGCACGAATTGCATAAAAACCGTTTTGTCCTGAATCTGTTTGAATCAATTCACCCGCAGACTTTAACATCGATTCTCCAATTTCTGAATAAAGAAATTGAGAGACTGCTACGGGACTTAATTTTTGTTTTTCAGTCAAAACCTGACGCAGTTGAGCAACATCCTCTGGTTTGAGGTGCTTTGTATATGATGCTAGTTGACTGCTAATTTTACCTTTTTGAGCATAAGTTTTTAAATCAGTAAGAGGAAGAGAAAATTCTAAAAGACTGTAAGAAAATTTTATTTGTTCAGCACCGAGAGCTGGCATCATTCCCATACTCAACAGCCCGATAGTGGTACCGACCCAAGAACGAATTTTAAGTTTCATAGCATCGTGTAAATGAGTAATTTGACCCTGCCAATTTTAGATTTTGGATTTTGGATTAAAAAAGTTTTTTGATACATGCCCCGCCCCGCTTCAATTTTAGATTTTGGATTAGACGATAGCGCAGCGTCTTCTCTTCTTAGGCTGCCGCCAACGAGTCCGCGTACTCCTGCGGAGAACCAAGCTAGCAAGAGCGTCTCTTAGAGAGCGTACTTGTATAGAAATGTGGAAGTCAAGCTTGAGAGCGATCGCATCCTAATCGCTTTCAAGAAACAAACTAGTAGTCTGTCAAGCTTAAATTGATGGGTAGTGCGAGCATCTTGCTCGCGTCGTGAGCGAGACGCTCACACTACCAACCCGTCAAAATGAATTTGACAGAATACTAGTAGTTCATGTCATTAGTTTTGATGGGTTGGATAGATTCGTGAAAGTTTAATTCTCGCATCATCTATACGAAAGCGCCAATTAACACAAAC
>NZ_JBTYKD010000285.1:0-19862 GCF_054880495.1 Nostoc sp. | reverse complement strand
CAAGCTATGGCTGACGCTGTAAATTATATTACCGAAGATGATGCCTTCGGTTGGTTCAACCACTGTGGTCTATTTACCTGAAAATTGCTGTAATTTAGTAATAATTATGATCACAAATTCTCCAAACCAAGTTTATCCGGTTATTTGGCACAACAACTCGGTGTCATTAATTGATCAAACCCGCTTACCCAACGAATATACATTTGTGGAAATTCATCGCAGTGAAGATATGGCACGGGCGATTAAAACGATGATTGTGCGAGGTGCGCCTGCAATCGGTGTGGCTGCGGGCTATGGAATGTATCTTGGTGCGAGGGAAATTGCCACAAGCGATCGCCACGAATTTTTGCAACACTTAGATAAAGTAGCCCAGTTGTTGCGTTCTACTCGGCCGACGGCGGTGAATTTATTTTGGGCAATTAGCCGAATGATGACAGTCGCCTACGAAACGCTGGGAACAGTAGAAGAGATTAAGCAAACCCTTTTCCAAACAGCCCAAGCAATCAATATTGAAGATTTGCAAACCTGTCAGGCGATCGGCGACAATGGTTTGGCAGTCTTGCCCACTACCCCAGAAAAGCTGACGTTGCTTACTCACTGTAACGCTGGAGCATTAGCTACTGCTGGTTATGGCACTGCTTTGGGTGTTGTGCGTTCTGCTTGGAGGGAAGGACGTTTAGAGCGTTTGTTTGCCGACGAAACCCGTCCCCGCTTACAAGGCGCAAAACTCACGACTTGGGAATGTGTTCAAGAAGGTATTCCCGTGACATTAATTACTGATAATATGGCAGCCCATTGCATGAAACAGGGATTGATTCATGCTGTAGTTGTGGGTGCTGATCGAATTGCTGCTAATGGTGACACTGCCAATAAGATTGGTACATATAGTGTTGCGATCGCAGCTAGAGCACATAATATACCTTTCTTTGTGGCGGCACCCCTTTCTACCGTTGATTTTGAATTAGCCGATGGCAGCAAAATTCCCATTGAAGAACGCGAACCAACAGAAATTTATCAAGTTGGTGATACCATTCTCACACCTGCGGGTGTAGATTTTTACAACCCAGCTTTTGATGTGACTCCGGCTGAGTTGATTACAGCCATCATTACAGAAAATGGAGCGATCGCACCTCATCATTTAGCAAAATCACAGCTAAAGCAAGTAGTATAATTGACACTCCCTGGTCTAAAGACGCAGAGATTATTATTTTATCTTGGTGATGCAAAACTGTGGCTACAAGAACCCTTAAGAAGACTTTTCCTCATCGGCAATGACTAAATCCACTCGACACCTTGTAGCCGCTTTTGCTAACTGAGTATCAATTGTTGTCAATGGCAATCTCAACCGCAATACTAATTCTAAATAAGCTGCGTCATAAGCTGCTAAACCTTCCTGTCGCCCTAGCATCAGCGTTGCACCCAATGCGTTTGCATCTGTAGCAATATCAACCTGGATTAATAGTGACTGTAACAAAGTAATAGCTTCCTCAGATTGTTCTTGAGTTATGCAGTTACGCCGTTCAGCCACCAGTAGAACATTAGCAATCTCCAGTGACCAGATTCCCGGTACAAATGCTTCAGCATCCGGCATTATTGCTAGTATGGCATTTGCAGTAGGGTTATTTTCATCCACCAAACACCAGCTAATTGCTACAGAACAATCCAAAACAAACTGCATTAAAATCTTCGCCCCTCCTCAATCATGGAGCGGATTGACGTTTTATCCAATGCTACTTCTCGCCGCAGTTGTTGCATCCTGGTAATTGTATTTCTGATTGATTGTTTTGTTGTGGGTTTTCCCCAAGCGTTATATTGTGGTTTCGCTTCCTCAGATGTTACAACTTCTGCATCAGCTAACGGCTGTATAACTACCACTACCTCAACAGAAGTATCTTTTAAATCAGTGGGTGTATGGATTTGCAATATCCCATCTGCCCCAATATGTGATCGCAACTTCATCGTTTCCATGTCCCCATCCAGTAACTCATACTCAATAATTTTGGGAAATACCTTAATTATGCTGCTACTCTCTTCACACGCCCGCGCTCATAGGGGAAGTATGAAGCAACTAGGGCAAAGAAAGCATCAAGAAGGGGGAACCACCCCTTGTGGGTGGTTCTGGAACCTTCCTCCAAAAATGTCAACTTCCATAGCAAGGAGTCCCCCACCAAATCTGTACTCGGATTGGTCGTGGGAGAAAAACTGAGTACGTGCAACATAAGCTTATTTGATATTTCTAGGGCTTCTGAAAGCCCCCACTGTACCTGTACTCAGGTCAGTGGCGGGTAGTTTACAACTGCTACGTTAATACGAGCTAGAGGATGTAGAAACCTCTAGCTTAGGAGTTCGTGCAGCGTGTCGCAGACAAGCCAGCTAGAGATAGTTCATCCAAAATGCTGAATAATTGCCTCGGCAAATTCCGAACATTTTAAGGGTTCAACTGGCGGTTCTAGCAACCGGGCTAAATCGTAGGTGACTTGACTATTTGCGATCGCATCGCTTAAACCTTTCTTAACTAAGTCTGCGGCTTCTTGCCAACCCAAAAATTCTAACATCATCACCCCAGACAAAATCAGTGAACCAGGATTAATACGATCTAAACCGGCGTGTTTGGGTGCAGTGCCGTGGGTAGCCTCAAATATGGCACTAGAATCACCAATATTTGCCCCTGGACCCATTCCCAATCCCCCAACAATGGCGGCGGCGGCATCAGATAAGTAATCGCCGTTCAAATTCATCGTCGCCAGAATGGAATACTCATCCGGTCTAGTTTGGATTTGTTGAAAAATACTGTCAGCAATCCGGTCATTCACCAAAACTTTATCTTTCCATTTACCATCGCCGTGGGTTGCCCAAATTGAGTTAAGAATAGTTTCAACTTCCTTGACAATTTCCGCTTTTCTCTCTTCGGTGAGACTATCAAATCCCGGATCAATCTGGCGGGCGTTTTCTTCTAAGGAAATATTCGGATTTTTTTCCTTATTACTCAAAATCCAAGATTCCCGTTCAGTGACAGTTTCTTGCCGAAATTCGCTAATTGCTAATTCATAACCCCAATCGCGGAAAGCGCCTTCGGTGTACTTCATAATGTTGCCCTTATGCACCAAAGTTACCTGTTGCTTGTGTTTGGGCAATAGCAAGGCGTGTTTGATCGCACGTCTAACTAGACGCTGGGAACCAGTTTTGCTGATCGGTTTGATGCCAATACCAGAATCAAGAGGAATTCGTTTTTTCCCATGTTCTGGAGTGGCGGGGATCAGTTCTTCATTGATAATTTTAATTAAGCGATCGCCGATTTCGCTACCTTGTCGCCACTCAATTCCTAAATAAATATCTTCCGTATTCTCTCGATAAACAATTACATCCAGCTTTTCAGGATTTTTGTGGGGTGAGGGCGTACCTGCATAGTAACGGCAAGGACGCACGCAGGCATACAAGTCAAAAATTTGCCGCAGCGCCACATTTAAAGAACGAAATCCCCCCCCGATGGGAGTAGTCAAAGGTCCTTTAATCGCTATACCATATTCTTCAATTGCCGTGAGAGTATCTTGAGGTAAATACTGATAAGTACCGTATAAATCGCAGGCTTCATCCCCAGCGTAAACCTTGAACCAACTAATTTGACGCTGACCTTTATATGCTTTGGCTACCGCAGCATCTAGCACTTTTTGGGTAGCAGGCCAAATATCTATACCTGTGCCGTCACCGCGAATAAAGGGGATAATTGGATTGTCCGGTACGATTGGTTCACCATTTTTGAAGGTGATTTTTGCTCCGGTTGCGGGGGGGGTAATCTTGTGGTACATAGTTCACACACTCCTAATGGATACGCTGCTAGTCAAAAAATCTTTATGTGGCAAAGCTTGCATATTTTACTATGTCTTTTGTTTACCAAGTTATCAGGCGCAGATTTTCCCCCTATTTCCCTTGTACATTATTTGGGGATTAAGTGTGGGATTCAGTGAAGCGATCGCAATTTTGTACGCTCAAAAATAGTAAACTACTTTTCGCTATCAGTGCTTCACCTTGGAGAAGCCCAATAGCTTACCACTTTTTCACTGACCGCTAACACGAGAATGGCATGACAGACCCAATGATTTTATCAAGCCCTGCTAATGACATTGACTCCCTCCGACGACCGTTAATCGCTGGGTCTGAAAAAGTCCAACAGCAGATAATCCCACAGCTAGCTGAGTTGGGTAATGAAGGATTAGACGTGTTGATGGAATTTTTACTGAAACGACGTGAGAAACCAGCGACTTGGGTTGATGGCAAAGCTTACCAAGTCCTCTACAACTCTGATGCACCTCAAGCTAAAGAATTTTTGCGCTCTTGTTTTCCTGAAGGAATTGTACCTCTAAAATCAGAGTCCGGGATTAACTACAATTCTTTGCAACAGCTATTAGCTGTTCAAGACTTCCAAGCAGCCGATCGCGTGACGATCGAAAAGATGTGTGAACTATCAGGACCAACGGCTGTACAACGAAAATGGTTGTATTTTAGTGAGGTAGAAAATACCTCGGCTGTTGACTTGCAAACCATTAATAACCTCTGGTTAGTCCACTCCGAAGGTAAATTTGGCTTTTCAGTCCAGCGAGAAATCTGGTTAAGTTTGGGTAAAAATTGGGAGAATTTCTGGCCGAAAATTGGCTGGAAAGCAGGTAACATCTGGACGCGATACCCTAACGAGTTTACCTGGAATTTGAGTGCGCCTAGAGGTCACTTACCCCTCTCTAATCAACTTCGGGGGGTACGAGTTTTTGCTTCTTTACTCTCTCACCCAGCTTGGTCGAATAATCCAGAAAAATGATTTTGAGCCTACGTACAAATAGATTATGATCAATCCCAACAACCGAGAATTCTACGTGATCATTGAACGGGATGAAGATGGTTACTATGTTGGAGAAGTCCCTCAGTTAAAAGCCTGTTACAGTCAGGGAGAAACAATTGATGAGTTGATGGCTAATATGAAAGAAGTAATTGAACTTTGTTTAGAAACAAAATGAAAAAATACCAGAAGTTGTAGGTATTCAAAAGGTAGTGATTTGATAATTCCATGAAGTTTGAGTGGGACGAAAACAAAGCGGCAATAAATCTTTTAAAACATCAGGTTTCATTTGAAGAAGCCAAAACTGTTTTCGATGATCCGCTCTATGTTGACTTCTATGATCCAGACCACTCTGATAATGAGGAGCGTAAGCCAGAAATGGAAGATGATCTGCGATCAGAGTATGACTTAAACAGCCTAAAGGTCAGAAAGTTCGGCCATGAACGCAAGAGCTTTGGTAAGACAACAATTCGTTTAGAACCTGATGTTGCAGAGGTTTTTTCTAATGCCGATGCTGTCAATGAGGCTCTAAGATTTCTGATTATAATTGTGCAGGAAAACCAAGTTTCTGCACTTAAAAAGCAGCCTCACAGTTCCTCAGAGGGGACAAATAAAAGCCCCTAATACTGAGTTGGAAGTGCCGCAGAACCTAAACTCAAAATATCAAATCAGATAATGGCAAACGTTCGTTTAGAAGACATTAAGCGTAGATTCAATAACGTCACCGCGATTGAGGACATTACCTTTGAAATTCCTGATGGTGAGTTTTGGGTTTTAGTTGGGCCATCGGGTTGTGGTAAGTCTACAATTTTGCGAACGATCGCGGGTTTAGAAACTGCCACATCTGGTAAACTCTTTATTGGCGATCGCTTGGTGAATAATATTCCAGCCAGACAACGGGATGTGGCGATGGTGTTCCAAAACTACGCTCTCTATCCTCACATGAGCGTGGCGCAAAACATCGGCTTTGGCTTGCAAATGCGTCAGGTTGATCGGAAAATCATTCAAGAACGGGTGATGAATGTAGCGCGATCGCTTTCTCTGGATAACCTGCTGGATCGTAAACCCAAACAACTTTCTGGGGGACAGCAACAACGGGTAGCATTAGGGAGAGCGATCGCTCGTGAACCACAAGTATTTTTACTTGATGAACCTTTATCTAATTTAGATGCCCAATTGCGCGATGATACAAGGGCAGAATTGAAACAGCTACATCAAGAATTAGGCATTACAACTATTTACGTCACTCACGATCAAGTTGAAGCGATGACTTTGGCTGATAAAATTGTCGTGCTAAATCGCGGGCGGATTCAACAAATCGGCGATCCCCAAACTATTTATGCAAGTCCCATTAATCAGATGGTGGCAAGTTTTTTAGGCAGTCCGCCAATGAATATTTTGCCTGTAATCTATCAAAATAACGGTTTTAATGTGAGTGGACAGTTATTAGCAATTCCAGCAGCTATGAAGGAAAAATTACAGTTGCGTCAGGGATACAGTTTTGATTTGGGGATTCGACCAGAGCATATAAAAATTAACACTGACTCAGAACTGAGTACTCAAAACTCAGGACTGTTATCAGTTGAAGTTAAACTGGTGGAACCTTTGGGGAGGGAAACTTTAATTCGGGCTGGTTTACTTGGTTCGGCGGTGGTGTTGAATATTCAGGTAGGCTCTGATGTGCGTTTGCGTCCAGGCGATCGCCTTTCTCTACAACTCGATTTAAATCATTTGTTTATATTTGATCCCAAAACTGGGGACAGAATATTATAAGCGCTTCGGAGTGTAAAATATAATTGTTTTGTGTGCGATCGCTGTGACGGGGTGTAGGGGCAATCGCTGTAATTCGTGGCGAGGGATAGGTTAGCGATCGCATCCAGAATCATCACCACAGCGCCGTTAATCCAATTTTTGACCGTAACTCTGACCTTGCCCTTGCGTCGTGCGATGCCTGCGGCGGGCGTAGCCATCGCGGCCATTTGTTAACCCAATAGCGAAAATTTGGTGTATCTCTTGCTGAGTAAGAACTTGGCGCGTCCATGCCGATTTACTTTCACCTTTCACCCCTACACCCCGTTAACTTTTAATTTTCAGGTTACAGCAGTGAGAACTTCTATCTACAAACAGAGTAATATGGCAAATATTTTTTTAGTACACCACATTTCCAGAGGGACTGCTAGGTTTTTTGCAAACGCATCAATAGCAATAGGCATTTTATCTACTATTGGCTTAAGTTCTTCACAGGTTAAGGCTGATTATATTTACACAAATATCCCTTCCCTTGCACAGACCGATATTCAGACAATAAGTAAGCAAGGTAGTACTATCAATAATGTTGTGTTTGCTCCTAATGGAGGTTTCGGAATAATATATAATAACTATGGTTATGAGACGTCTTTTTTTCCACAAGAACTTCTCAATGCTCTGAGCGCGATAAATAAACAACATGAAACTATAAATAGTATTGTATTTACACCTTCGGGTCAGTGGATAGTTATCTATAACGGTAACGGTTTTTATAAGAGTACGAGTTTTCCACAAGACGTTACTAATAAACTTTTACAAATAAATAAACAAAAACTCACGATAAGTAGTGTTGCATTTACACCGTATGGAGGTTGGGTAATTATCTATGGCAGTAATGGTTATTTTTACAGTAACATTCCACAGGCACTTTCTAATAAGATAGTTGATATAAATAAAGCAAGCCAAACTATTAACAATATAACATTCACTAACAATGGGGGATGGATTATTATCTATAACAACCAAATTAATGCTGTTTGGAGTACAAATATTCCACAACAGGTTAGTACTACAATCAAGAACATATATGCAAATGGTGGAGAATTAAGCAGTATAGCTTTTACACCTAACAATGGTTGGGCATTATTCTATGATAATGAGATGACTATCTACCTTCGGGATATATATGAGGAGGAAGAGCTGAATGCATATTATTCTGTAATCCTGTAATTGTAATAATTTAATTTTTAAATGACGATGGCACTTTAAATTTTCAACTAATGTGTGAAAAAGTTGATGAGATGATAGCGAACGATGTTATTAATCATTTTGATGAACTAGACCGCAACCGTATTAGACAACGTACAGAGAAGCACTCTAAAAATCCAGTGGAAGGTAAACAACAGTCTAAACCTATCTCACTCTCTCACCCGTCCCTAGCCACATATCACAAGCTACAGGAAACGCTAAAAGAGGCTGGATTATATGAAGAACTCAATTAACCACCTAATCACCCCATAATTCCCTTAACACCCCCTAGCGCCTCTTGTGGCGATGGGGTTTATTTTTGGTGGTTGGGTGCGAACCCAGGGCGGCCGCATCATGTCAATAAGACTAGTATATTCTCAATAGACTCAAAAATAATCTCATTAATCCCTGCTTATTGACAAAGATTTTAGCGATCGCTTTGAGCCTTGGAAAATAAATCAGGCCAGAAATACTGATTTTTCGTTGGGTCTTAATCTTGGTCGTGAT
Source organism: Nostoc sp. (assembly GCF_054880495.1). Classification (NCBI taxonomy): domain Bacteria; kingdom Bacillati; phylum Cyanobacteriota; class Cyanophyceae; order Nostocales; family Nostocaceae; genus Nostoc; species Nostoc sp. The sequence continues at coordinate 11,533 of NZ_JBTYKD010000285.1, read as the reverse complement.
CAAGAGTACTTTAGATGCGTTTGCCCTGGGTGCGAACCTATGATTAGTTGTAAAAAGATAGTTTAAGTAAAAATACATAAAGTTTTGAATGTTAGTACTTAATATTACAAATCTAAGAAAGTTTCTTAAACTGCCATAAATAATCATCAATTCCCAATTTTTTGTAGCCAGAATCTAAGAAAATAATAACTGCAATAGAAACTTAATGGATTTACTGCAAAAACTTATATGACTATTAATCGACGCCATTTCTTGTTCTTACTTACAGCAGGTGCGGGTACTTTTGCATTAGATGCTTGTGCATTGGCAGATAAATCTCCTAACGGAAACACTGCAACTGCCGACACAACAGCAAATACAACAGCAAATACAACAGGTGCTATCCAACTACCGCCTTTAGCTTACGCCTACGAAGCACTGGAACCACACATCGATGCTAAAACGATGCAGTTTCACCATGATAAACACCATGCAACTTATGTGAAAAACCTGAATGCTGCCTTAGACAAACACCCAGAACTCAAGGGCAAAAGTGTTGAAGAACTGTTGCAAAAACTTGACAATGTGCCAGAAGATATCCGCAAAGTAGTACGCAATAATGGCGGTGGTCATGTCAACCACTCAATGTTCTGGAAAATTATGAAGCCGAAAGGTGGGGGAGAACCAACAGGAAGTATAGCCACCGCGATTAATCAAAATTTTGGCTCTTTTGCAGCTTTCAAAAAACAGTTTAACGAAGCTGGTGCTGCCCGTTTTGGTAGTGGTTGGGTTTGGCTAGTGCGTAACAAAGGTGGCAAGTTGGAAGTCACAACTACAGCTAACCAAGATAGTCCCTTAAGTGAAGGCAAATATCCCATCCTGGGTAATGATGTATGGGAACATGCATATTATCTAAATTACCAGAATCGCCGCCCCGATTATTTAAATGCTTGGTGGAATGTGGTTAATTGGGATGAGATTAACAACCGGTTTGCAGCAGCAAGTAAATTTGCGTGAAACCAGACAACAATTTAGAGTTATAAGCGCTGAAAAACTGGCAATAGAATATTATTTCTGCTGCCATTTTTTTGATATGATAGCAAATGTGGAAAGGATGTATAGCAATCCTATTTTATTTGTGAAAATCGCAAGACTCAAATCCCCGACTTCTCTAAGAAGTCGGGGATCTCGTTGTTCACGAATAATTACAGCAGTTTTCATGTATTTGAACCACATCTGTCGTAGGGGCACAGCAATGCTGTGCCCCTACCGCGTGGTCTATTTACCTGAAAATAGCTGTAAGTAGGGCTATATTGTTTCACCAAACATGAAAACTACTGTAATAATTAATTCTCCACTCCCATTCGGCTACGCTCACGGCAAGCCTACTCCCCCACCTTTTTCCAAGGAAGTTTGACTGTAAATCGACTACCTTTCCCTAACTGACTTTCAGCATGGACAGTCCCACCGTGCAACTCGACAATTTTTTGTACCATCACTAATCCTAAACCGGTGCCTGTAGAACGTCCCGTAGAGGAATTTTCAACTTGCATAAAAGGTTGAAATAATTTGAAAAGGTCATCGGAAAGCATACCAATACCCGTATCTACCACACTGAAAAAGATATATTTATTTGTGGAATTTGGCTGAACTTCAATCCAGACTTTGCCTCCTTCTTTAGTAAACTTGATCGCGTTAGTCAACAGGTTGATAAATACTTGGCGAATGCGGCGTTCATCAACTTGAATTGGTTCGAGTTCTTCCGGTATTTGTATACTCAGGTCGATATTTTTCTGGAACGCCAGATGTTTGACAAAACTTAGGCTGGAGTCACATAATCCCCGAATCGAAGTAGTAGCTAGTTGCAGTTCTATTTTGCTGGATTCAATGTCGGTAAGGTCAAGGATCTGCTTAATTAATTCTAGTAGGTTCTTACCACTAGATTCGAGGATATTTAGAGACTGGCGCTGTTCTTCACTCAGAAGGCTGTAGACTCCATCTTGGAGCGACTGTGTGATTTCAAGAATGGAGTTTAAGGGAGTTCTCAGTTCATCGCTAATGTTTTTTAAAAAGATGCTTTTGGCACGATTTGCCATTTCGGCCACTTCTTTAGCCTCACTTAAAGCGGATTCTGCCCGTTTGCGATCGCATACTTCTAAAGTCAGGGCGACAAATTGCGCGATTGAGCTAACAAAGTTTTGCTCACTCAGTTCCCATGTCCTCTTAATACCAATCTGCTCATACAATACTGTTCCCACCACTTCGCCCCCAACCCAAAGGTCAGTATCAATTAGGGATACAATGTTATTTGGTTCTAGCAGTTCATTCCATAATTCTTGTACTCTGGGATCGGTGCGAGTGTCAGTAACGGTGATGGTACGCGCAGCCGCCAGAGCTTTAAAGTAGATCGGATAATCTGCAAGGTTGCGTTCTAAACCTGCCGAATGTCTCTGCTTGCTACGTTCATAGAGATTTATACATTGTAGTTTGGTGCGTTGGCGCAGCCCACCGTCGGTCTTACTATTGAATAACCACACACCTACTCGCTCTACTTCTAAAGCATTGGCTGCTTTTTCGGTGATAACTTTGAATGCTGTTTCTAGATTTCCTTCAAAAACCGCTTTGTGATTTGCCAGTTCTGCCAGTACCCGACTATGCTGGCTTAGTTTTTGCTCACTGTTGATGCGTTCTTGAATCTCTTGCTGTAATTCTTGAGTTTGCTGCTTAACTTGCAGTTCTAACTCTTCATTTTTCGTAGTCAGTCCAGTAAAGGTTTTGCGTAACTGCTGCGCCATCTCGTTGAAAGATTCACCCAGCACATCTAGTTCCTTAATTCCCTGTACTTTCACTACTGAATCTTTACCATTAGTAAAATCAGCTAAATCTTTTGTCGCCCTGCTGAAGTCCAAAATTGGCTGAGTTATCCAACGGGCGGTGACAATCCCCAATATAGTAGCTAATCCCAATGCTCCCAGACAGACAAAAATTGTGGTTTGAATGTTGCGATCAATTTGTCCTATAAAGTCTGCTTCTGGGACAGCTACTACAATCAACCAGTTGATATTTGGTTCGCCTTGTAACTGTCTAACTTCTAAAAATTGACGTTTGCCGTCAAAAGAAAAATCTAGTTGCTGTAAACTTTGACCAGATTCAAAGTTACTAAATTTAGTTGCTAAATATTTAGCAGTTGCTTGAGTCAAAGAATTTCCGCTCTGGGAAGCTGCCAACCTAATCGGTTTACCATTTTGTAAGCGAAATGCTTCTTCTGTTGTAGAACTTGCGACTAATAGCCCCGATCGCTCGATAATAAAAATCTGCCCAGACTTGCCAACTTTGATATTTTGCAGCAAATCCCCAATTTCTGATAAGTGAGTCAGAGTGCTGTTGACTCCGAGTAACTCACCTTGGGAGTTATAGATAGGAAGAGAAGCACTAATCAAGAGTGTTGGTTCAGTCAGGGGTACAAAAATCTGACTAAAGCTGAATTTTCTGGCGTTAACTGCTGCTTGATAATCAGGACGCGATCGCGCATCATAGTTTTTGACCACCTCTGGTAGTTGGGTACGTTGACCTTGAGAGTCAATTCTGTAGGTGTAGAGATCGTACCCAGTTGACTTAGAGGCTTTTCTGAGCAAAAATTGGCGATCGTTGAGCTTCTCCACCGCTAAGTATTCTTGCTGTTCATTGCTTGCCGTTAACGCCAACGCATCTGGAAAAATCTTTAACTGCTCGATTAAATATGGCTCCCAGGTTGCAAGATTCTCGATCTTCAGCAACCCCATATCAATGATATTTTGATTACTGCGTAGTACCTGACGCGGGGTTGACAGATAAGTTTGTAAATTCTGCTGGACTCCATTGGCAACTTCACGACGCAATTCGCTAGCTACCTCATAGACTGCTTTTTGCCCGTTGCTGATTGATAAATATGCAGTCAATCCCACAGCTAGGGAGATTTGCAGCACAAACAACGCCACCAGAATGTAACTTAGAGGTACGCCTTTAAGCAGGGAAAAAACACCACCTTGCCCAGTATTTTTGTTCATCTGCCCACTCCCCCTGCTTCCCCTGACTGTCCTCTACTACTGAGTACAACACCTTTACTTTGCTGTCCTGTGGGCTTAAGCATAGTTTGTACTCGGTGAGGTCAAGAGCCAATATAGCACTTCTGGCAAAAGAACAAAACGTTTATATTTACCATTTATCAAAAGCATTTTCACCTAAATTGCTGTCAAAATTAGAGCAGCAGAATGTAGAATATATCAGCAAATATCCAGATTGGAACGACTTGAGATATTTTAAAAAATAAGTTTTTCATGATTAGATACAGGTGTTGCCTGATCAGACAAATATTTTACAGAAAACAACCATAGCTGATTCACTCCGGAAAGCTACGACAACTAATACTGTTTGACTTTAATTATGATACAAATACTTTGGTAGGGGCACGGCAATGCCCATTGGTGTCAACTTAACGTAGAAGTTAGGCAAGGCATGCTTTCGAGGTTTCACCCTCACCCCCAACCCCTCTCCCAATTTTGGGAGAGGGGAGCAAATTCTCTAGTTCCCCGAATCCCAACTTGGGATTCGGGGTTAGGGGATGAGGGCAAAACGTCTTCTCAAAGCAGATTTTTTCTGAAGTTGACACCAATGGGCAATGCCGTGCCCCTAGGCGAAATCTATATGTATCTGGGTTTTAGTGAAATGGTATAAGGGGTAAACCAGTGAGTTGCGGTAAGTCCATCGCTGTAAATGAGAGGTCAAAGCCGCTGATTAGATAATATCTAGGTTAGCTTGTGTAGTATATAAGACAAATTTGTGGATATTCAATACGCTAAAATCCAGGGATATTAGGGGCTAATCCTAGCAAAATGTATATGAGGTCAGAACAAAACTATGTTTGTTTATCATAAACTATATCTCTAGATACTAGGCAGTTTCAGAACCAAGCATTTATATCTAATATATAAGATTGCTATCTTCAAGATTAGAAATTTATAAGTTAAAGAAATAAAATTTTTATATTTTCTTTGTTATTTTGTATTTAGTGGGACAGTTATTGATGATTTGGTGGGTTTAAATAACAATTAGTTAAACCATTTCTCCCCCCAAAGATCCATGTAAATTATTTGCACTCTGCTACTTTGCTTCTTAATTTACAAGCACAATGCAAATTGACCCGACAGATTACATGGTAATATTCCTAATCTACAAATAATTCATCTACACAAGGAAAACCTTGCCTACAACTATGCTTAAAACAAAGAATCAGCGTATTTTTCTCCCTGCTTTTATTAACCCTTTAGAACCAAAAAATCAAGCAGGTAGTAAAAAGCAATTTCCTCAACCTAAATTAGATTTACTGCAACCATTACGTCAATGGCTCGACAAAATTGAGATTCAGAATCGCAAATTAGCCAAATTTATTGCTAAACTGATTCCTGCTCAGTGTCCATTCGAGCGTGATATTATGCTTTTTGGTCGCAAAATAGGCCACATTCCGCCAATGTGTAAGCTGAATCCGCTTTATAACGAACTTGTTTACTTGCGTTTTCGCGCTTTGTGTTATCTAGTAGATCAGTGTGGAGAGGATATTCAATCTTATTGCTGAACATAACTAGAGAAAACACAATATGGAAATTAAAATTGAGCATCAACCCAGTCAAGAACGTCTCAATGAATTGGGTGTCTATAAATGGGAAATTTGGCAAAAGGAAGTCTCAAAATTCCCTTGGGCTTATGATTCTCAAGAAACTTGCTACTTTTTGGCAGGTGATGTAGTTGTTACTCCTGATGGTGGACAGCCAGTGCAAATGGGTAAACTCACATCTTGCACCAACAAAAATTGATGTGATTTTATTACTCAGTAAAAAAGTAAAAGTATTGATTTATCGATAAAAGCCAATAAAAATTAGGTAGCTTTATCGCACATCTTTTTACTTTTTCTGGGATTATACGCTGAGGTGCAAGATATGAGTAAAGGCGATTTAGTGATTTTTCCCGCTGGTATGTCCTGCACATGGGAAATTACAAGGGACGTAAAGAAGCATTATTACTTTGAATAGTCAATAGCCAAAAGTGATGGCAGAAATAGATCCCCGACAACTTTTATGAAGTCGGGGATCTTGTGCGATCGCGGCCACTTTAAAGCATTAGAGTTGATAATCGTATTAGTGGGAGTTTAATTACAGAAAATGCTGTTTAGCAGAAAAAAGTTTCGTTCCACCGCAACTTTATTGAGGAAAATCATTAAAAATGTTACTGCATTTAAGTACTTGGCAAGAAGTCGAAGCTTATTTACAGCAGTCAAAGGGGATTATTTTCCCTATTGGTTCCACAGAACAACATGGGCCAACGGGGTTAATTGGCACTGATGCCATTTGTGCAGAAGCGATCGCTCGTGGTGTAGGTGATGCAACCCAAGCGATCGTTGGCCCTACAATCAATGTGGGGATGGCACTGCATCATACTTCCTTTCCTGGCACAATCAGTCTGCGTCCCAGCACTTTAATTCAAGTAGTGCGAGATTATGTAACTTGTTTAGGCAAAGCTGGTTTTAGCAAGTTCTACTTTATTAACGGACACGGTGGAAACATCGCCACTCTCAAAGCTGCTTTCTCAGAAACTTACGCTCACTTAGAAGATTTGCAGATTGCCAATGCTCAACAAATACAATGTCAAGTGGCAAACTGGTTTATGTGCGGTTCTGTATATAAGCTAGCTAAAGAATTATATGGGGATCAAGAAGGTTCTCATGCAACCCCAAGTGAAATAGCCCTGACGCAGTACGTTTATCCACAGGCGATTAAGCAAGCACCCCTTTCACCAGAAGTTGCAAGCGGACACAGGATTTATAGTGCAGCTGACTTTCGAGTGCGTTATCCAGATGGACGCATGGGATCAAATCCGGCTTTAGCAACGCCTGAACACGGTAAACAATTTTATGATTTGGCGGTGAAAGAACTTAGCAATGGATATTTGGAATTTGTGAACGCAGAATAAAACCATGCAAACACATTGTAGAGATGGGAGTAAAATTGCGTCTCTGCATAAAATAGCAATCTTGAATCATTCGTAAGAAACAAGATCCCCGACTTCTTTAAGAAGTCGGGGATCTGAATCTTGTGATTTTCACAAATCAAATAGGATTGCTATAGTTATTTGATAGTCGTAAAATGACACAATAGAATATATTAATTTTTAAAACAGAAAATTGCAGTTGAGAAAGACATCATGATTAACGAGTACGAAAACACTTTAACTGATTTAATCAAACTCTTAGAATCATCTCGTCGTGCAGCTGCTCGTTCAGTCAATGCAATCATGACAGCTACTTACTGGGAAATTGGGCGACGGATTGTAGAACTTGAACAGCGTGGAGAGAAGCGAGCAGAATATGGAGCAGCAGTCATAAAAAGACTTTCAGAAGACTTAACAGCCAGATTTAGCAAAGGTTTTTCTGAGCGTAATTTAGAGTTATAGCAACGGACAGGTAGCTTAGGACAGCAATAAAATCACAAAGTACGGTGTTGAAGGGGCGTTTCCCACCAACTGTCCTAACGGCTTTGGCGATTGCTATAATGCGTCGTTTTTATCTGGAATGGCAAATTTCGCAAACACTGTCTGCGGAATCTAATTTATCTACTTTAGCTCAAAAATTTCCTTTACCCTGGTCGCATTATGTTCGTCTTCTTTCAGTTCAGGACTTGAAAGCGAGAGAATTTTATGAAACGGAAGCACTACGCGCAGGTTGGAGCGAAAGACAACTAAAAAGACAGATAGAAGAAGCCAGAAAGTCTATAGAAGAAAAAATCTTAGTTGTCAGCCGGGTTTTGAAGCCCAAGTTTCGAGTTCTGAAGTTAGATAATCGGGGTTGGAAGGCGATCGCTTTTCCTTCGGCTCAAACCTGTCAACAACTGACAACTCTTCCTGAATAACACGAGCAATACTACAGGTATGGGAGAGAATACGACTTATGGCATTAACCATCTCCAAATGAATGGAACTGGCATTAAGACTCACAGAATCTCCTGAACTCAGATGCTGAAGATGCCGGAGATAAATTTCCCGCTTAATTTGGTTGAGCGACTGGCGCTGGGACAAGACTGCATCTGCGATAGTTGGATCTTGTGCAGCCAGCCCTGTCAGTGTTTGTTGCAGCAGTGCCAGCACATCGCCGTGATAAGCAACAATGTCGTTCCACTCTTGCGGAGAAAAAGCAATTTGCTTGCGTCGTTTGCGTCTAGCTAATCGCATGATTTGTCGATCAATGATGTCGCCAATTGCCTCTAACTCCGTACTGATATGAAGCAATGTTAACTCCCGTTGCGACTGTTCCTCCGTCAGCAATTCCTCATCAAGTTGAATTAGGTAATGCTTGATAGCAGTTTCCAGATCGTCAAGCTGGTTATCGAGTACTCCAATTTGTTTAGGCAAATCTTTCACTCCCTCTTCAAACGCCTGAATACTAAGCTGTAGCATCTCTGTTGCCAAATCTGCCATCCGCAGAATTTCGCGCATTGCTTGACCGAGTGCGACGGCAGGTAATGTCAAAGCATTGGGATCAAGATAGCGCACACTCAGTTTCTTTTCTGCCTCAGGTTCTGGTAGCAGTCTGGTAGCGAAGTTTGCAAGTGAATTTGCTAGTGGGACAAAAACGATCGCCAGGATCAAGTTGAATCCCAGGTGTGCCAATGCTATTTGTGTTGATGGATTGGGCAGCAGACGAGTCAATAATACCGCCAAGGGATTCAGCAATACCAACACCAATACACCCCCAGCCAGCCTGGTGCCAACATAGATGAATCCTAGTCGGCGTGCGACGACGCTGCCTTGGTTGAATGCAGTGAATAAGGGCATCAGTGTTGTGCCGATATTGGCACCTAGTGTTACTGCCAGAGCAGCTTCCAGTGGGAGGGCATGTGCCCCAGCCAGCACCATTACGATTCCAATCGCTGCGATGCTGGAGACAAACACAGCTGCCAGCAGCACCCCTAGTAGTATCAACACCAGAGGAGACTGGGAAAGTACCTTCATAATCTCATTCGTAATGGAACTATCAGCAATGGAGGCACTACTGGCGTCAATCATCGCCAAACCCTGCAACACCAATCCAAAACTGAATACGCCACGCCCAAGATCCCGCAGAGTCTTGCGTCGGATCAACAAAGCAAATGCTGCCGCTAAACCCAGAAACTCTTGTGCATAGTCAGTGATGTGGAAAGCCAGCAGTTGTACTACCAATGTAGAACCAACAGCAGATCCCTGTAGGATGATCGCTGCTGTTGCTAATGGCACTAACTGGGCGCTGACTAGTCCCACCATCACCGAGGCAGTTGCTGTGGAGCTTTGGGTTAGCATCGTTACGATTATACCTGACACAAAAGCTACCATTGGCCGTTTCGCCAGCGTCATCATCGTCAGCCGCAGACGTGAACCCAATACCCGCTCCATTGCATCGGTAAGTTGTTTCACACCATAGATAAGCAGGGTCGAACCCCCAATTAACATTATCAGAATTTGTGTAGGGTCGTGAGTCTTGAGCATCAGCACACTTACCTTGTCAAGGTTCAAAAACAGACAAAAAATTGATTAACTTGCCGTATTTTAATAGTAATTTAAGAATAAGTTAAAAAAAAGTTAAATGAACATAGTACAGTGTATTCAATGAAGATTCCAAATACAGAATTCTAATTAAAATAAATATTCTAAAACTTACGTATTGACAGAAAAGCCGAAATGCTGGGTATGCTTTTCAAGGCTTTTAAACCTCATCTAGGTTGAGAACCGTAGTTTTATGCCCTCACCCTAAATCCCTCTCCCAGATATGGGAGAGGGACTTTGAAATTCTGGCTCCCCGAATCCCAAATCTGGGAGAAGGGGTTGGGGGATGAGGGCAAATCCTTTTGATCGCCGAAGAACTACAGGTTTCAAGATAGACGCGGTTTAGCTAGTTTGCCATGCCTGCGGCGGGATGGGGGGCGGCGATCGGCTGTGTTTTATGGCAAATGGGATTGTTAGGAGGGTTGTTTTAATTGTGGCGATCGCTTGTCCCTAAGACCGCGATAAAATTCTCAAGCACAACAGCGCACTCCATACCAATGCAAATTAACTGGCAAACTGCCAAAACTTACGAAGATATTCTGTATCAAAAAAACGATGGCATTGCGAAAATCACCATCAACCGCCCCCACAAACGCAATGCTTTTCGTCCCAAAACTGTCTTTGAACTCTACGATGCTTTCTCTGATGCTCGTGAAGATACTACTATTGGTGTTGTCTTATTTACGGGTTATGGCCCACACACTGATGGCAAATATGCTTTCTGTTCTGGTGGCGATCAAAGTGTGCGGGGACATGGGGGTTATGTAGACGAAACTGGCATCCCCCGCTTGAATGTCCTAGACTTACAACGCCTGATTCGTTCCATGCCGAAAGTGGTGATTGCTTTAGTGGCTGGATATGCGATCGGTGGTGGACATGTCCTACACTTGATTTGCGACCTTACCATCGCTGCCGATAACGCCATTTTCGGACAGACTGGCCCCAAAGTCGGCAGTTTCGACGGCGGTTTTGGAGCCAGCTATCTCGCCCGCATCGTCGGACAAAAAAAAGCCAGAGAAATTTGGTTTCTCTGCCGCCAATATGATGCACAACAAGCTCTAGAAATGGGCTTAATTAATTGCGTCGTTCCAGTGGAACAACTAGAAGCCGAAGGTATTCAATGGGCGCAGGAGATTTTAGAAAAAAGTCCGATCGCAATTCGGTGTCTCAAAGCCGCCTTCAATGCTGATTGTGACGGACAAGCTGGTTTACAAGAACTCGCTGGCAATGCCACCCTACTCTATTACATGACAGAAGAGGGGTCTGAAGGCAAACAAGCCTTTCTCGAAAAGCGCCCACCAGATTTCCGCTCTTTTCCTTGGTTGCCTTAGAATTACAAAAATCGCACCTTACTAAAGGGTGCGATTTTTGTAAATCAGGATTTACGCAAAAAAGTTCCGAAGTAGCGGTAATACCCTGCGGGAAGCTAAAGCTACATGAATTACCGCTACGACAAATCAGGTTTTTGAGAGAATTTTGCGTAAGTCCTATAAATGTCAACTTTTACAGCACGAAAAATCTTAAAAAAAATCTTATTTTAAGCAGACTACAAACTCAGTCCAGTAATAATGAATGACTAAATAACCCCTGCTTTAGTCTTTACCTGTTCAAAGATAGAGGGAATTGTTTCCTCTACAGAGGCAAGAGCAGTATTGTCTAAATCTGAGGCTAGAGATTGAGAAGATGTTAAAACTGGGGCTGCGTCTGGCAAAATCCAGGCATCTTCCAAGGTTTCCCAAGAAGGTGCAAAAGGTGGGAGTGCCAAAGAGCAAGCTTTCCAACTTGCTTTAACTGGTGCCCCCAACTGCTGGCACATTCCGCCACGGCGACCCTCTGGCTGGTAATGACGGCAATATCTACAGGCAGATGCTAAAAATTTGATGGGTTTCATTTGGATTTATCTTTAGTGTCGTTTCCGGCTGAATTTCATCCTTATATTTTGCTTCTATAT
>NZ_JBTYKD010000284.1:0-13552 GCF_054880495.1 Nostoc sp. | reverse complement strand
GTTTATTTGAACTCGCTGTTCACCATGAAATCTTTAATTTTCCGAAAATATTTATGTATGATTGATTTTCACAAATGATTTAGGATTGCTATATAGAGTCAACTAAAAAGCAAAAAATAATGGCTTACATTTATCTATTCAAAGAAATTCCACTAACAGTAGACAAAGAAGAAGAAGCCGTCCAAGTTGCAAAACAGCAGTTAAAAAACCTTTATTCTGATTTGATGCAATATTTTCCTTTATTGGAGAAAGAAGTTACTAATCTTGATCCAACTTGGATTTTAGAACCCTGGGATTTCGACCCCGAAATGGTCAGTTGCGATGATTGGGATGAAGGCAGTTGGAATGCAACCTATATATTTAAAATTTCAATTACATCTCCTGACGGTAATCCTGATTGTGATTTTGAAATTGACGAATGGGAGGAATGGCATAAACTTGATGAACCGATGTGTGAAGACGTTTTTGAGCCACTCAGAAAATGTAATTGGCAAGGATTCAAACGAGATAATGTATCTGTGGAATTTAGTGCAATTAAAGCTGTAGACAGTTATAGTGGTAAAGGTTTGCATATTTATAATAATCAAGGATGGTTGTAATGCCTAAAGCTAAAAAACTGATGGGTGTGCAGCAAGTCTTGTTAAATTCAAACCAAGAGACAAAAGCTATTCTTCAATATCTGTGTGAGCAGTCAGGCAAGCTTTATAACACCGGAGTTTACTTTGCACGTCAAACTTTTTTTAAGACAAATAAGCTGTTGCGTGGCAAATTTGACTTAGCTTTTGAACCATCAATTTCTAAGTCAATACTTGCTCAATCCCTGCCTTCTGCACCAATGCAACAAACTTTAATGTCAGTTACAGAGGCGTTTAAGTCTTTCAAAGAACTGAGAGATTTGTATTTCAAAGGTGAGTTACATTTTAAACCAAAGCCGCCTAACTACCTCCAGGGTTCTAAGCTTTTCAAAGTTGCGTATCCTAACTCAGGAGGGCAAAAACCAGTTATCGTTAATGGACAACTTAGATTTTCTTTGGGGCTAACAGTTAGACGATGGTTTGGTCGGTCTGAGTTCTTCCTGCCAATGCCATCAAATATTGACTATTCAAAAGTAAAAGAGTTTACGATTCTACCTAAGAATGGTGCTTTTTACCTTGACTCACATCTTGCACCAAGAAAAATTGATGTACTTTAATTACTCAGTATTTATCTAAAGCCCTTGTTTTAGCGATAAAAGCCAATAAAATTTAGGTAGCTTTATCGCGCATCTTATTACTTTGTCTGGATTTTTACTTAGAGGTGCAAGATATAAGTTGAGATATCCTATGAGGTGGAGAAGCAAAAACACAATTTAGATATAAATCAGGCATTGTCTATTGACCTTGGAACTGCTGATAACTTAGCCGCTTGTGTAGATACATTGGGTAATTCCTTGCTGATTGATGCTCGTGCAATGAAGGCGATGAATCAGTTATGGAATAAAAAAGTATCGACACGAAAAGAAGACAAACCAGAATCTTATTGGGATAACTGGTTAGACCGTGTAACCCGTAAACGCAACCATCAAATGCGGGACGGCATTAACAAAGCAGCAAAATTAATTATTGACCATTGCCTTAAATATGGCATAGGTACTTTAGTAATCGGATGGAACGAAGGCTTTAAGGAATCCGCCAACATGGGTAGAGTGAACAATCAGAAGTTTGTTCAAATGCCTTTGGGTAAACTCAAAGACCGATTAAAACAACTCTGTCAATTGCACGGCATTAGATTTATTGAAACAGAGGAAGCCTATACGAGCAAGTCGAGCTTTTTAGATGGAGACTCCCTACCCAAATATGGTGAAAAACCTATTGGGTGGAAAGCATCTGGAAAGCGAATTGAGCGTGGTTTATATCGGTCAGCAAATGGTTCAATTCTAAACGCCGATTTGAACGGGAGCGCGAATATTTTACGAAAAGTAGCCAGCAATCTAAGCATAGACTTAGGCTTACTGGGTAGACGGTGTTTGACGGCCGCAACGAGAGTTAGACTTTGGACACTGCCTAAGTTTACTCTGTCTGTAGAATCTCAGACCCTTCAGGGCTGAGAGTGTCAACTATTGGCGTTGCTTTATATTGATTCATTGATATTGGTTGCATATAAAATCAGATTTAGCTAATCTTCTCGCCAGTGTCATGACCCAAGCAACACAAAATCCTGTAGACATTATCAATGCTAGAGTACCAGGGTACAAGGATTTGCAGATGCTCTTGATTAATCAACAGGGCATAATTGAGCAAATTTTGACAATGGGTAGAGTAGGAGTACACAGCCGTGCATCCGTAACAGATGTAGCAGGTGACTGGATTTCTCTAGGTGGCGTTGATTTGCAAATTAACGGGGCTTTGGGATTGGCATTTCCTGATTTGACGGCTGAAAATGCCCATATACTCCAGAAAATAAGGCAATTTTTGTGGGATGTCGGGGTAGATGGATTTTTACCGACACTTGTGACAACTTCAGTCGAAAATATTCAGCGATCGCTTGCGATTATTGCTGATATTATCCCCAGTCAACAAGCAGGTGCCAAGATTCTCGGAGTACATCTAGAAGGCCCATTTTTGAATTTCCAAAAGCGCGGCGCACACCCAGCAGAGTACCTGTTACCCTTAACAATTGACGAAGTAAAGCGGGTTTTGGGTAATTATGCTCATGTTGTGAAAGTCATCACCTTAGCACCGGAGTTAGATTTCACTGGTGAAGTAATTCCATATTTGCGTTCTCTGGGGATTATTATCAGTTTAGGGCATTCTCAAACAACATCTGCCCAAGCGCAACATGCGTTTGAACTCGGTGCAACGATGGTAACTCATGCTTTCAATGCCATGCCAGCATTACATCACCGCGAACCAGGATTATTAGGGGCAGCAATTACTCATCCTGATGTGATGTGTGGTTTTATTGCTGATGGTAAACACGTTTCGCCCACAATGCTGCAAATTTTACTTCGGGCTAGCTATCAAGAAAAAGGGCTGTTTCTTGTTAGCGATGCCCTTGCACCTATGGGGCTACCCGATGGCGTGTATCCTTGGGATAGTCGGGAAATTGAAGTTAAAAACGGTACGGCACAATTGGCGGATGGAACCTTGTCGGGGACGACTTTACCGTTGTTGGTGGGAGTGCAAAATTTGGTAAAGTGGGGAATTTGTGAGGTAGAAAGTGCGATCGCTTTAGCTACTAATGCACCTAGACAAGCGATTGGTTTACCAGGAATTGCCAAGAGTCAACCCGCTAATTTATTACGCTGGCATTGGGATCAGACTACAAAAGAATTAACTTGGCAACGATTATTGAGTGTAGGCTGAAATGTCGGCTTGAGACATGAATGACTTCCCTTGTCTACGGTGCTCACCCTGTCCTAACGGACATCCCTCTCCGAACTCACGGAGAGGGACAGGTTTTGCGTAGCAGAACCAGGGTGAGGTTTCTTTAGGCTATTGGATAAACCGTAAATTGCGTCAACAAAGACTTGTGTTGGCAGTTGGTTCTCCTAATTGAACTATGCAGGGTTAGGTTGGGTTCGGCTTTGAAGTAGCTGGATAATTGCAGCTTTTTCTAAGATTCCAACTAGGACGCCATTCTCACGAATTACGGGGAGGACAGACAGCTTTTGTTGTTCGAGTAACTGCATGACTTCCAGCAGAGGTTGATCGGATTGGACTGTGGTAGATTCGGTAAGTGGTCGCATAACTTCTTTGATTGGAGTTTCTGACCACAGTGCTGTAGGGATGGTTCGTAAATTATCAACAGACATCGCACCTACTAATTGTCCATGATCATCAGTCACTAAAAACCGATGCCAGTTTTGCCCACTTATGACTCGCTCATCGGCAAACTCTCTTAAGCTAAGATTAGCAGATACAATCGGGCTATCATGAGTTACAGCATCCTCGGCTGTCAAACCTGTGAGCTTTTCTTGCACTCTGGCAAATTGAGCCGCATTACCAGCATTTTGCAACAAGAAGAAGCCAACTAACAAGTTCCAGAAGTTACCGAAGCTGCCAAATAATAGTAGCGGAAGTATACCTGAAAGAATTGCTAGCCAACCAAAGATTTGCCCAACTCGACTCGCAAAGGTGACACCTTTATAAGGATTACCTGTAATTTTCCAAACTATGGCTTTCAGTATATTTCCGCCATCTAAGGGCAAGCCAGGAATCAGGTTAAACAGGGCTAATGCCAAGTTAACAGAAGCTAGAACACCAAGAATTGCAGCTAACGGCCCTGATGCACCAGTAGTAACACCAATAACTGTAACGATACCGCAGAGTAGTAAACTAACTATTGGCCCGGCGATCGCTACCCAGAAAGCTCCACCTGGGGTTTTCGACTCTTTTTCTAAGCTAGCCAAACCGCCAAATATAAACAGTGTGATCGATTTGACATCAATTCCCTGACGAATCGCAACAAAGCTGTGGCCTAATTCATGGGCGACGACAGAGGCAAATAACATCAGTGCTGTCATCAGCCCTAGTAGCAAAGTTAATCCCGCAGACAATTGGGGAAATTGCGCCGCCAGTCCACTGCTATAGCTCCAAGTTACTAAGCCCAGAACTAAAAACCACGACGGATGGATATAGAAGGGAATTCCGAAGAGATTACCAACGCCAATTGTGCCATTCATGTCGTTCACCTTCGATTTCAGCTTCGAGAGGTTTGCTTTAGTCCTTCTCGATGTCTTTAGTGTAACGAAATGTTAAGAGGTTTTAATCTTGATAACGGTAGTGGTGTCCGTCCGTAAAGGTGCGGTTATTGGCTGCTGCCGTGAGTAAGAGAGGCGGCAGCCTCAATCAGAGGCATTCCCAGTCTGAGACTGGGAACGAGGTAAAACGAGGTGAAACGCTATCAGGGGAGGGTGATTTTTTGGTTTAGGTATGCGTCTATGCTGCAATTATCTCCAGACGCTGAAAACTTTTCTCCAACATTGGGGCAATTATATCAGCAGGTAGAGGACGACTGAAGTAGAAACCCTGACCTTCGTGACATCCACGCATTTGCAGGTACTCAAGCTGTTCTTGGGTTTCCACACCCTCTGCCGTGATTTTTAATCGGAGGCTTTTTGCGAGGGCAATGATCGCATCGGTGATAGCGGCGCTATCAGGATTTGACATCACATCCTGAATAAATGACCGATCAATCTTGAGCATGTTCACAGGAAAGCGCTTCAAGTAATTAAGGGAGGAATAACCGGTGCCGAAGTCGTCTAGAGCCAACCATATACCCAGTTCTCGTAATTGTTTTAAGATTTTAACTGATCGATCAATATCACCCATCAAGAAGCTTTCTGTCACTTCCAGTTCCAGGTAAGATGCTTTGAGT
The DNA here is from genome assembly GCF_054880495.1 of Nostoc sp. Taxonomy (NCBI): domain Bacteria; kingdom Bacillati; phylum Cyanobacteriota; class Cyanophyceae; order Nostocales; family Nostocaceae; genus Nostoc; species Nostoc sp. Next base: position 8,194 of record NZ_JBTYKD010000284.1, on the reverse strand, counting down.
CCAGTTTCCTCAAGGATTTGGCTGACGATCTCAACTAGATTCGGTTGTTCAAACTGTCGAGCTGACAGATTTACAGATATCCGAATTGGAGTAAATCCAGCAAGCTGCCAAGCACGGTTTTGGGCACAAGCAGTTCGCAAGACCCATTGATCAATTGGTACAATCAAACCATTGGCTTCGGCAATGGGAATAAACTTTGCTGGAGAAATCAAACCTAAAGTAGGATGCTGCCAGCGAACCAACGCTTCCATCGCTGTAACTTGCCCACTGCGTAAATCAATCAGAACTTGATAATAAACCAGCATTTCGTTGCGCTCAAGCGCCCCATGTAATTGATTTTCTAAAGTTAGTCGCTCCTGCAACTGAGTATTAATTTCGAGCAAATAATATTGGTATTGGTTACGCCCTTGCTGCTTCGCCTGGTGCAGTGCCATGTGAGCCTGTTGCAAGAGTTGAGCTACGCTATTACGATCATCTAGTCCACTAATTGTGATGCCGATGCTGGCGGTGATATGAATCGAGTTACCCTCTAAAGAAAAGGGTTTTCTCAGCGTACTTAACAGCAGCTGAGATAGCTGAATCATACTTTCAAAAGAAACAATGCCTATGCGGGCAAGGACAAATTCATCTTTACTTAAATGGGCAAGAATATCTGTTTGCGCTATACAGGTTGATAACCTCTGGGCAACTGCTCTTAACAACAAATCTGTTGTCTGATGCTCTAACCCATGACTTATGGCAGTGAAATCATCAATAGCCAGCAAAAAGACAGCGACAAGACGCTGGTTGTTTTCAGGTTGAGATAGAGTTTGATGGAGGCGATCGCGGAATAAATCACGATTGGGCAATCCAGTTAGATCATCATAATTAGTAATGTAGTGAATTAACTGATCTAATTTGTGAAGGGTTTGTGAGGTATCCGCCATTAATGTACCCGCTTCATCAACGAATTCTGTGGGCAATTCAGGTAGGATTTTGGTGTTCAGATAATTTTGTAATGCAGCAAATGTCAAAATAACGGGTTTGAGCAGGTGGTTTAGCGCGTAGAGGGTGGCGGCCGTACCCGCTAACGTCGCCAACGAAGCAATGATCATAACTCTGATCGTCATCTCCAATGAATAGGAGTTTGAGATCACGAAACTCAAGAATAAGGTCAGAAGTGGTACATGAGTACCCAAAAATGCCACCAACATGATTTTAGCAGTGTAACTTTTCTTGAGCCATCCGAAATTAGCAAGGAACCAGTACACGTAGAGATTGTGATTGAGCTTCATAAATTCTGTTCGATAGTTGGCAAATTAGTTCCGAGCCATCCTGACAAAAGAGTATTTTTGATTCATAATCCAGTGGAATTAGCTCTCATTGAACCCAACACTGATTTGGTTATATATTATGCTTCCCCATATCAGTTTATACTCGATATCTCTAATGATAAAGTTTCTGTAAAGCCTATTGCAGAAGCAATTCCCGAACTAAAATTTAAATGTATTTATTGTTACTTCACAGTTTGATCTAGAAGAGAACATAGCCGTTTAATCACTTAGAAGAGGCTAAAAAAGTACGGATAAATCCGGGTAAGTATCAGTGTTTATCTGTAGTTCGATTTCACAAATTTTGAAACCCAGAGAGTGATTAAAATAATTCGTAATGACGCTTGCGGACTCGCTAACCTAATTAAGTTTTGTGACGGGGATTTCAATTAGGCATCACGTTTTGACGCCTGTAGAGGCAGAGGAATTAAACTGAACATACTTTGTTAAAGCCTTATGTAGATAAGGTTTCTAACCGCCTGCTCTCCTCCGGCGTTACCAGAAAGTTACTTAGGGACTTCCAAATAAAAAAATATCCAAAAATTTCTTGTGGTGCGGGCATCTTGCCTGCTAATCACCAAGGACGGGCAAGATGCCCATCCCACAAGATTGGGTAATTTATTTGTTGGAAGTCCCTTAGGACTTACGCAAAACTACGCGCGCTGTAGAGGCAATTCATGTAGCCCAAGGCTTCCCGTTCGCATCTTTGCAGGAGAAAGGTATTGCCCTTAAGAAAAAATCATTCTTTTCAGCTATTGTTTGCGTAAGTCCTATTAAGTAAGTGGGTCAAATTAAATATAAAACTTTAATCTGCCTCTGGCTTCCCTCTCCGAACTCACGGAGAGGGATTGAGGGTGAGGTTTTATCTTATATTTAATTGTGCCTTCCTACTTACTGTAAAGACGCAACAATATATTTCAGCCTCTAGCCAGAAAAGAGCAGATTTGTAACTTGCTCTAACACCTTTAATGCTGTTAATGAACCTCGGATTAGCCGAGTAGCAGCAAGGGGTTGTCGAAGCATTCCGATCGCTAAAGGCAAAGGGTTTAGAGAGCCATCAGAGTTAATTGCTGGTGTGAGATCGGGGATATTATGCTGACAATCGTCGCTGACTACTCGCAGTATTGCCACCTCGACCCCAGCTGCATTGAAAAACTCTAAGGCGGTAAATCCTTCCATATCCACAACATCAGCCGCTAAAGTCTCACCCAAACGGCGTTTTTCGGCAGCAGACCAAATGAGGCGATCGCTTGTCAATGCCTTGACTAGAGATACTTTTTGTGATAATGAAGAGTGTAATTGGGCTGTGAAAGTGCGATCGCATTCTTGCTGCTTACCCTGATAAAGACAATCTTGATACAGTACAAGATCACCAATTTTGTAGCGATCGCTCAAGCTGCCACATATACCCATAATCAGCACTCTGGATTTGGGAGCGAGAAATTGTGCATTGGCTGGGGATGTGTGCAGATATTTGAGTAAAGGCTTCATCCCAACCGGTATGGCTACTACTGTTGGGATCGAGCCAGTAACGCCGCGAAAGGCGCGACATACAGCTTTATATTCTGCTCCCTGAGGCACCAGAATTGTGTTGATGGGCAAAAAATTAGGCACTAGCCCTCTCGACAGTTTTGAAGTTTCCAGGACTTACGCAAACAATAGCTGAAATCCTGATTTTTAGGTAGGGGCAATTTATCAATTGCCCCTACCGCGTGTAGTTTTGCGTAAGTCCTAGTTTCCTTTTGAATTAAAGATTGGGTCATATCTGAGTGACAATAAGTAATGTTGCCGTTTTGTGATACCCAAAACTCGCAAACCCAAGCCGATTGCTGTAGCATGACTAAATAATTGTGTCACCCACACGATAATTTTCCAACATGGTAAAGCTTCATAACTCCAAATCCGCACGAGAACTCTTCAATATTTCCAAATGGGCGATTAAATTTTCGTGGCTGACAGTGAGTTTTTGGATTGCCGTAACCGTAGCTGGTGTTCTGGCTTTCAGTTCCCTTAAGTATGCCTTGTTTCCAGATATTACTTTCCCAGTGGTGGTTGTGAATGCTACAGCTCCTTTGACAACTGCCCTGGATACAGAAGCGAAGCTCACCCAACCCCTAGAAGAACGCCTCCGATCCTTAGAAGGACTGGATGATATCCGCTCATCCACCTATCCGGGACAAACTGCTGTTAGCCTTTCTTTTGTCGTTGGGACGAATTTAGAAACATCGACCAAAAAAGTTGAAACTGCCCTCAAGCAGTTGACTTTGCCTCAGGGAGCGACTGACAAAATTATTCCCCTGAATCTAAACGAGTCAGCCGCCATTAGCTATGCCATTGAGAGTGCCACGCGGAATCTCACAGATTTGACGAAGTTGGCGCAAAATGAGATTGTCAGTGCGATCGCTAAACTTCCAGGAGTCCTGAAAGTCTCACTGCTGGGCGCTGCTACTGCAACTCCTCCACTAAATCCAACGAATGCGAGTGTAGCGGCTATCCCCCAAGGTGGGGCGACATTAGTACGGTTTAATGGTCAAGATGCACTGGCATTTCAGGTAATCAAACGCGGTAGTGCTAACACCTTAGAAGTAGTGAGTCAAGTTGAAAAAGAAGTTCAAAGGCTACGCTCTACCCTGAAAGATGTCAAGCTGACTTTAGCTGCCACTCAAGCAGAATATATCCGCCACGCCACCCAGTCAACAATCGATGCTTTGCTGGAAGCCGTCGTCTTGTCAATATTAGTAATTTTTCCTTTTTTGTGGAATTGGCGGGCAACTCTCATCTCTGCCTTGGCGATTCCGACGTCTTTGTTGGCGACATTTATCGTTATGGCGATTTTCGGCTTTAACCTGGAGACGATTACCCTGCTGGCTTTAGCTTTGGTGATTGGGAGTATTGTTGATGATGCGATCGTGGATGTAGAAAACATCATGCGACACGTTGAAGATGGAGAAACTCCTCGCCAAGCGGCGCTTTTAGCTACAAATGAGATTGGGTTGACAGTTACCGCCGCCACCTTGACAGCAGTTGCGGTTTTTTTGCCCATTGGTTTGATGGGTGGGGTAATCGGTCAGTTCTTCAAGCCTTTCGGCATCACTGTTTCAGCCGCGATGCTTGCTTCTATGCTAGTTGCTCGAACTTTATCTCCAGTTCTGGCTATCTACTGGCTGAAACCTAAATCCTCGCTCTCCCCACATCGGGAAGCAAATATCTGGGTAGCGTTTACCCAATCTTACAGAAATTTGCTGACTTGGTCTTTAAATCATCGCAAGATAGTTATCGGGTTAGCTGTTCTCAGCTTCATCGCAGGTATAGCACTGATTCCACTAATTCCCAAAGGATTTATTCCCAAACTCGATCGCGGCGAATTCAATATTGCTTATACGGCTCCTTTGCCGAGTATCCCTGATTTTGGCAGAGGGGGACAAGGGGGTGATATTCCCAATCCTTTAAATGATTCTCTTGAGGTTGCGAAGAAACTAGAAGAGGTTGTGAGAAAATCATCGGCAGTTGAAACGGTATTTACCACTGTTGGTTCTCGTGAGGGTGAGCCGAACAAAGGGACACTATATATAAAGTTAAAGGAAAACCGAACAATTACAACTGCGGAACTACAAGACCAATTTCGCTCCTCATTACCTGCTCTTTCTGGAGTAACTACTAGTGTTGAAGATATTCAATTTGTCGATTCTGGTGGTCAAAAACCTCTGCAATTAGCATTACAAGGTAATAATCTCCAAGCTTTGAGCAAAGCAGTCAAAGCGATTAAAGAAAGGATTCAGAGACTACCGGGATTCGCTGATGTCACAATTACAGGTGAAACGAATCCGCAGGGTACGGTTTTTCAGATCGAGCGTCTGAATAATCAGCGCGTGGCCTACATTAGTGCTAATCTTGGGAAGAATCTGTCCTTGGGTGATGCCACTGACAAAGTAGTAGCTGAAGCAAAAGCGGTATTACCCTCTGATGTTTCCTTAAATTTAGGGGGAGACTCTGCCCGTCAAGGTGAAGTGTTTGGCAGTTTCGGAACTACTTTAGTTTTATCTGCCCTATGTATTGTTGTGGTACTAATTTTGTTGTTTAAAAGCTGGGTAGACCCTCTGGTTATTGGTGTCTCTTTGCCTTTGGCACTGGTGGGGGCAATGTTGGCGCTACTAATCACCAAAAGCGACTTTGGGATGATTTCACTAATCGGTTTCGTCTTTTTGCTGGGGCTGGCAAATAAAAATGCCATCTTGCTTGTGGATTTCATCAACCAGTTACGCAATGCTGGTGTAGACCGCACCGAGGCTATCCTCAACACCGGACTAGTGCGCCTCAGACCAATTATAATGACTACTGCCTCTAATATCTTAGGGATGCTACCGATCGCATTGGGTTTGGGTGCTGGTTCGGAGTTGCGATCGCCTATGGCTATAGCGATCGCTGGTGGACTAGTAACTTCAACTATCCTGAGTTTAATTGTCGTGCCAGTAGTATACACCATTTTGGATGATTGGTTTCCCCGATTTCAGAAGAGAGGGACAGCTTGATGCAAGTTTTTGTCACCGGGGGTACAGGTTTTATTGGTGCCCATTTAATCCGGTTGTTGCTGCAACAGGGTTACACAGTTAAAGCACTGGTACGCTCAAGCAGCAATTTGGAGAATCTTCGCGGTTTAGAGGTGGAAATTGTCAAAGGTGATTTAAATTCACCAAATCTCTGGCAACAAATGCTTGGTTGTCAATACCTATTTCATGTAGCAGCCCATTATTCCCTGTGGCAAACAGACCGAGAATTACTCCAGCGTCACAATGTCCTGGGTACGCGCAATGTGTTGGCAGCAGCTTGCCAGGCTAACATTGAGCGCACTGTCTACACCAGTTCAGTTGCGGCAATTGGGGTAGGATCATCTGGTCAAGTCGTCGATGAAACACATCAGAGTCCTTTAGAAAAGTTGGTGGGTGACTACAAAAAGTCTAAGTTTCTGGCTGAACAAGAAGCCATGCAAGCCGTTGCTAGAGGTCAGGAAGTAGTTATTGTTAACCCCAGCAGTCCGATTGGTTCGTTGGATATCAAACCTACCCCGACAGGTGATATAATCTTACGGTTTTTACGACGGCAAATGCCCTTTTACTTAGATACTGGTCTAAATTTTATCGATGTGCGGGATGTAGCATGGGGGCATTTACTGGCTTTGCAACGGGGTAAATCAGGCGATCGCTATATCTTAGGACACCAAAACCTTACTCTCAAGCAACTACTCGAAGAACTCGCTGATATTACAGGTCTCTCAGCACCTCAAGGAACTGTACCGGCTTGGTTGCCCCTTAGTGTTGCTTGGGTTGATGAAAAGATTCTCGCGCCCCTGGGAAAATTGCCCTCAGTGCCATTGGATGGCGTTCGGATGGCAAAACAACCTATGTATTACAATGCCGCCAAAGCTGTACGAGAATTGGGTCTACCTCAATCTTCGCTGAATGCGGCACTCAAGGATGCTGTGGATTGGTTTGTTGCTCAGGGTTACGTCAAATAGCAAAACTCAGCGTGACGGCAGTCGCTACAACTCTTGAAACCCCCGCAACGCGTTGCCTCCCCTCTGCGCTTCCCTCTGCGTTTAAAAAAGCTACTAATTCTGGAAATGCTCTACTTAGCTGTGCTACTGTACGATGACTAACGTTTTGCCTTTTCCTGTGGTGTTTTTATATCTTAAAGAGGAGCGATCGCAACAATGGCAGTTAATATACAACAAGCTATGGATATTGGGAAGTATCTTGTTACGCAGCGTTTGAAAGGACGTAAACGCTTCCCCTTAGTATTGATGTTGGAACCTCTTTTTCGGTGTAATCTAGCCTGTACTGGTTGTGGTAAAATCCAACATCCAACGGAGATATTAAAGCAAAATCTCACCCCAGAACAGTGCTTTACCGCAGTGGAAGAGTGCGGCGCACCCGTTGTCTCAATTCCTGGGGGAGAACCTTTGCTGCATCCCCAGATTGATGAAATCGTTCGGGGATTAATTGAGCGCAAGAAATATATTTACTTGTGTACCAATGGTTTGTTGTTAGAAAAGAGTCTGGATAAGTTTCAACCTTCCCCTTACCTGACTTTTAGCGTGCATTTAGATGGGATGCGGGAGTTGCACGATCAGTGTGTTGATCGCAAAGGTGTTTTTGATATTGCTGTGAAAGCGATTCGCGCCGCTAAAGCTAAAGGCTTTCGTGTCACCACTAACACCACTATCTTTGAGGGTACCCAACCCAAAGATATGCAAGAGTTTTTCGACTTTGTGGAAACACTAAATACTGACGGGATGATGATTTCTCCCGGCTACAGTTACGAGTGGGCACCAGATCAAGATCATTTTCTCCACCGTGAACAAACCCGCGCCCTCTTCCGGGAAATTCTGGCTCCCTTGAAAGCTGGTGAAAAAAACTGGAACTTCAATCACAATCCGCTATTCTTAGATTTTCTCACTGGTGAGAAAGACTACGAATGTACGCCTTGGGGTAGCCCTAGTTATAGCGTTCTCGGTTGGCAAAAACCTTGTTATCTGCTGAACGAAGGTTATTACTCTACCTTCAAGGAATTACTGGCACAAACTGACTGGAGTCAATATGGCCAGAAGAGTGGTAATCCCAAGTGTGCTGATTGTATGGTTCACTGCGGCTACGAACCCACCGCCGCAATGGATGCAATGCAACCGCAAAATATGGCGCGTGCCCTTGGCAGTGTGTTTGGCAGGAACTAGTAAGTAGTAAATGCTACATCTTCAAGGTTGCGATGCCTGGGTTGGGCTACCCCTACGCGCCCTTGAAATTTTGATTAGAGACTTCCAAATAGAAAAATATCCAACTATTTATTGTGGGGTGGGCGACACGAGAGCCCAGTAACCAAAGGCTCTCGTG
>NZ_JBTYKD010000283.1:0-2137 GCF_054880495.1 Nostoc sp. | reverse complement strand
TCCTGAGTCTCATTCTTAGAGGAAAGTTTTGAGGTGAGTGAAGCAGCGATAGCGACGCGCAAAGAGCGAGTCCACGAGCGTCTGCCTACGGCGAGCTGCGCTAACGCCAATATTCCACCCATACCCAATGCCAGCAGTGAAAGAGGATTTAGCCCATTAACAGCAACAATCGCCCCGGTTGCTAGCATACCGAGAAATTTTAGGCCGCGCTGATGGAACCCATTGCGATATTGATCAATGAGTCCGCGTATGCGAAAGGGTCAACACTTGGCATCTGTGCAGATTCTTTGATTTTGGCCTTTAGTTCGTCTGGTAAGAGTTCTGGATTTTGAATGAAGTGTTGGGCTAGTATGTTTTCTGCAATGAGTGTACCAACTGCTTTGTTCTGAGCAGATTGCACGATGGCCGCGGTGTCGTCTACTTGGGAAGACTGCGTTCGCTTCTGTTTGGGTGCATAAGTCGGAGTAATTTGTTGAGTTTCTGTGACTGCCAGACTGCTTGTAGCTGCTGCTGGCTGTCCATCCTCTTCAATTGGCCCTGATGGCTCAGGAACTACATAGCCTTGCATTCTACCAGTCTGCTGTATGTGTTCGTGTAGTCCGTCCATCTCGGTTATCTGGTCGGCATACAGATAGGCTTTACCGCCTTCCTTCCAGGTTGTAATCCGCAGGTATCGTGTCCGAGCGTAGAAGGAATCACGCTGTATCCCATATTTTTTTTGTAATTCTAATATGGAAATTTTAGAATTTTCTACATCATTTTGTGAGGCAGTCCGGTCTTGGGGGTTTCCTCCATGAGGAACTGCCGAAAGGGTATCTGGTTGGTTGTCTGCCATAATCCGCTTGTTGTATGCCAGTTTTTTAACTATTGTCCGTCATACAATCCGGCAGACTGTATGGTGAAATTACGGGTTGTATTGTGAAGTTTCACCGGACAAGTTAAAAAATCAGTGTTGTGGTAATTACGGTTTACCAATCATAGTTGCCACACTTGTAACCAGCTTTCTTTGCCTCTTCATAAGCAGCATTAATTACTGCCATTTTTTCAGAATCAGGTGAGCTACCACCATCTGGGTGATACTTTCGTGCTAATTTTCGGTAAGCTGTTTTAACTGCATCGTTAGAAGCACGAACATCAACGCCCAGTACTTCCCACCATTTTGTTTCACTGAAATCTGCCCCCGGTGGTAGAGCTTGGTATCCCATAAACGCTTGTTCTAAACTCCCTACTCCCCAGCGTTCCATTCCGCGCATAGCTGCAATGTGTAGTCCAATTGCTCGAAGATTATCCTTTACTTTGAGCCAGCGATCGCAGCATAAAGCATAGTTCTTATCCTTGATTTGAAAGTAAACTGCAACGCCCGGATCGTCCGGTTCTTTAAAAGTTGCATAAGGTAGCCCATCCTGGCGCAACGGCACATTGCTAGACATAATCACGTTTTTTGCATCTATTAACCTAAGTTCATTAAGTAAGTTGTCACGCGCAGTTGAGAAACCAACTTCAAACCGTGCAGCTTCTCGTTTGTACTGTGGGGTTTTGGGGTAAATGGTCGCCCATGTCAGGGGATAGGCTGAAATATTTTCTGTCATTGTTAAGGTTAAGTTTCGTAAAAAGCGATAGCCAATGGCAATAGCAATAACAACAAGGACGTAATACAGTATATACTGAATGCAGTAATTAATGCAGTAATGCAGTATGTCAGTAATTGCCCTTGTCAATCAAAAAGGGGGCTGCTCAAAATCTACGTCTGCCGTCCATCTAGTCTGTTGGTTATCCCGCAAAGGTCACAAAGTCCAGCTTTTAGATGCTGACGCTCAACGTAGCAGCTCAATTTGGCTTCAGTCGATGGAGGAAAACACCATTCCCAGGACTGTACTACAATCACCCGATGAACTCTTAGAGCAAATCCCAGAGTTAGCAGCGCAATCTGATCATCTAATAATAGATGGCCCAGCCGGTTTATCTGAAGCCAGTAGAGCAATATTATTTAGAGCCGATCTAGCTGTAGTTCCCTGTCAACCCACAGGGTTAGATTTGCAGTCAGCCAGTGACGCTGTGCGACTAATCAGGCAAGCTCAGTCTGTGCGTGGTGGTGCGCCCCAAGCTGCTATATTCATCAGTCGTGCTGTTAAGGGTA
>NZ_JBTYKD010000282.1:0-13111 GCF_054880495.1 Nostoc sp. | reverse complement strand
AAATACAACGCTGTGAGGTTTTGCAGATCAGATATTGCTTCTGGCAGCGTCTTTATTTGGTTATTACTTAAATACAACGCTGTGAGGTTTTGCAGATCAGATATTGCTTCTGGCAGCGTCTTTATTTGGTTATTACTTAAATACAACGCTGTGAGGTTTTGCAGTCCGATAATCCCTTCTGACAGTGCATTTATTTGGTTGTAACTTAAATCTAAAGCAATAAGGTTTTGCAGCCCAGATATTGCTTCTGGTAGTGTTGTTATTTGGTTAAGACTTAAATACAACGTCGTGAGGTTTTGCAGTCCTATAATCCCTTCTGGCAGTGCATTTATTTGGTTCTGGCTTAAATTTAGAGTAGTCAGGTTTTGCAGCCCAAATATTGCTTCTGGCAGCGTCTTTATTTGGTTGCCCCTTAAATTTAGGGTAGTCAGGTTTTGTATATCAAGGATAGCCTTTGGCAGTACGTTTATTTTGTTAAAATTTAAATTTAGTGTGATGAGGTTTTTAATTCCAGCGAACACTTTGGGCAGCGTCGTTAGCTGGTTGTAGCTTAAATCCAGCGTCGTGAGGTTTTTCAGTCTTATAATTTCTTCTGGCAAGATTTTTATTTGATGGCGGCTGAAATTTAAAACTTCCAACCAAGTCAGTTCAAACACTTCAGCAGGAATTCGGGTTAACCTTCCGTCTAGAACCCCATCTTGCCCACTTAAATCTAATTCTTTAAGCCGATTCTTTTTGACTTCTTGAATTTTTGCCCGGATACTTTGAAGCACAGTTCTCATACTGGTATTTTGGGATAAATTAAAATCCTGCGTTATGCCCCTGATTGACTAGAAGATATGTGAAGGAGGCATTAATAGCAGTGTTTTGGTATCTAACTACATTATCGCTGCCAATAGTCAAAGTATCTTTCCAAGATTCAAGAACTCGTGGCTCGGAGTCGGCGCAGCGAAGTGGCTCTTGCGGGCTTGCAGGATCTAGTCGGCCCAACCAGTAATCTTTCTGCCCGTAAGAGCCACCGACTCCGAGAGCGAAGCGGTCACGAGTTCGGTCTACTCGGCGTGGCTCACAAGCTAAAACCACGATCCTGCTGTAAGAGCTTTTGTTGCTCCTCCCTCAGATGAGCTTCTAATTCCTGACTCCAATCAGGATTATGGGTTTTGAGCCTTTTACCCTGTGGCAACAATTCTAATACTGCACTAGCTGTTTTATTCCCTTGCTCATCATTATTGAATGCTACGACAACCCTATTGAAAGTCTTGAGAAATTCCATAGGTAGGTTATTCGGGTCATCAGCTACTATCAACATGGTTCTAGTTGCTGGTAGCCGGGAGCAACTTGAGATCAGGTAGGTGGCTGCTGACATCGCATCAATTGGTGAAGAACACAAAAAGACGTTTTCTACCTTGTCCGTTGGTTGCCCTCCTAATCTCAGATAAAACCAACCATTTGCTGTAGAGGTGTTTTGGTCGTACTCCACAGTGCGATGATTTTGTCTAGGCTTTGACCAAATTAATGCGCCAGTTTTTTCACCATCTAAATCACGCTTGATAAATAAAATATTTCGTTGCTCATCCATGTAAAGCAACTGATTACCATGTAATCCTTGCACAATATAATCTGGTATATAGCGTTTCTCGCTTAAGTACTTGTGCAACACTTGCCAAACAACTTTATCCTCTGGTGGTGGGGTGAACTGAGGCTGTCGCTGTTTGCGTTCAATCTCTTGAAGAAACTTTTCTAACTGCTCAACTGGGAGTGGTTTAACAGGTTTGAGCAGCAATTCATGAATAGGTTCATCATCACGTTCTGGTTGGTAGTCAACAGCAAGATGTTTTTGCAAACCGGGGAAGGTATAAGCTGCGCCTAACTGTGTGCCACTAAAAGCCTGCCCATCTTTCTCATAAGAAATACCTTTAGACTTACCGTTCCTAGTGAATCCTGTTCTCACACTAATGCCAGCTTGCTGCAACCGCATAATCAGCGTTGGCATTTGGGGATTATCAACTCTGGCCCGATCAATTGTCTGCTGAAGTTCCTCTTTAATAGTGCGTCCTGGTGGCTGCTCAAGTTTACCTAGTTCAAACTCTTCTTGTTCGCGCCTTATACGTCTGATTTGTCCGGTGCTGGGTGTGCGTTGAAGCTTCTCTCTACTACCTTGCACTTGCACCAAATTATAGTCAATTTCAATTTGTCGCAGCACTTTCTCAGAGCGAACATAATCCCAGGAATCATGGACTAAAAGCCCCGTGTCCATCCTGATTCTGCTGGCTGCAATGTGGATGTGGTCGTCGTCGGTGTTATGGTGGCGAAAGATGACAAACTGATTGGCATCAAAACCCATTTCCTTCATGTAGCGTGAGCCAATCTCGCTCCACTTCTCATCATCTAATTTATCACCCTTAGCTGCTGACAGCGAGACATGGTAAACAACTCGGTCTGCATCAGAATTTAGTTGTCGAGACAGCTTAAATTCCCGCGCCAATTCACGGGCATTTCTCCCGCTCATGTTGCCGCCGATTAGTTTGGCATCTTCGCGGGATTCTAAATAATCCAACAGCTTGCGAAAACCTCTGCCCTTAGTCTGCTTCCCAATCATCCTCTTCGTCTTCCTCTTCCGAATCTTCGGATTCAATGTCATCCGAGGCAATATCTCGTCTGCACTGATGCAGCAATTCTAAAAGCTCTCTTAGCAGTTCGGGTGAAGCAGGTAAAGTTCGCCCAATTTTTAGCGCTGTGTTAGTTGCTTTTACAAGCTGGTTGAGGTTGTTACCGATTTGTCCTAATTCCCAATATGTTTGCAAGCTAATCTTACTCAATCGTTTTGGTAATGGACGCATCAACGCATTACGCCTCATCAGTTCACTTGCTGACATCCCCGCGTCTTGTGATTTTATTCGCAGCAGATCCAGTTCGATGTCGCTCAATCTAACTGGAAAAATATGCTTTCTTACTAGAGCTTTAGACTGCTTGCGATTCGCCATAAGTCGAGAATATCAAGGGACATTGCGAGGGGGGTTTTTCAAGGGGGGTTTCCCCACTTGAACCAGTCTGCCATTCGAGCGCAGCGAGACAAAGCGTAAGCTTTGAGGCATGGCTGGCTTCTAGCCCAAATACGGGGGTAAGCGAAGTGTCGAATGCTACGTATATACGGAGGCACAGCGAGAGGCTGGGGGCGAGAGTACGACAGCGTAGCTGGGAGGACGGTTTCGGGTGATTCCGGGTGGGATGAAGTCTGATAACAGCGTAGCTGTTTCGTCATAATTATATCAGTGTTCGCTGAATGACTGCGATAGCTATGCCGGAGTGTCTTGGCTACAGTCAGCAACAGTCAACATCATCTAATAAATGATGGTGACGGCGTAGCCGCAGCAACGAAAATTATAAGCAGCGTAGCTGAAACTTGCTTTTAATCTGGAGTTATACTTTTTGAAAAATAGTGGAAAATAAGGGAATTATGATCTCAATTTAATTTCATAGCAATGGTTGAGCCAAAAGATTCTGGTCAGATTACTAAAGGCAAGATTGATAAGGCGATTACTGCCTTGAAGGATCTCAAGCCAAAAGAGCGGGATAGTCTATCGGACAGAGAAGCTATTCGGAAAATGAGGAGGTATATCGAGAAACTGACCTCTGATAAATATGGCTATAGTTATGATGAAGTGTCAGAGATGCTGAAAGGGCTGGGCATTCATTTAAGTGGCAGCAGAATCAAGTATTTAATAGGCGAGTTGAAGAAAAGCAGCCGTCAACGAAAGAAAGCTGAGGAGGAAGATAATAGCCAGTCATCAAAGCCAGCTACTGAAACTCAAGCAACTGTTAAAACCAGTAATGAAGCTGATAAATCATCTATAAGTAGTGGGAAAGGAAAGAGAAAAAGTCAACTAAAAGCAGCACAAGAGCAAGAGGATCAATCAGAAAAGCAAAACCAAACAAACAGGTCAGGCTTTGTACCTCAACTTTATAGGGACGAAGATTTATCAGCTGGTTGAATTATGAGTAAAACAACTTACTCATAATGGAAAAAGAGCAGAAAGAATCCACACAAGCTAACAAAGCACAATTTTTAAATAAACCGATTTATCATCAATCAACTAAACTCTACTTTTGTATAGGTTTATCTATTTTTTGATTATTGAAGTTTTGTTGAAAAATTGAATAACCTATAAAACCTAAACCTATGAATACAAATAAGATAAAAATTATAAAAATCGAAAAAAGTTTATCAGATTTTTTCCTAAAATTTGGTTCATCTATATACGGTAATTTCCCATATATTTTAATAGTTTCTTCGATTGCATTTTTTATAATATCTGGATGACTAGCATATAAAGTCTCTGGTGGCCCTTGACCAGGAAAATCCTTTAATATTCTTTCAAGTGCTATTTCTTTTGTTTTTTGTATCCAATAATCACGAGGAATAGTTTCTTCGGTATATGGTGTTATTCCTAATTTTGATTTCCTTCTATAATCCTCATTCAGGACTTCCATAGCACACCATCTTAAGTGATTGATCATTGCTTCACTACCTGGTCGTATTAGTTCACCATATTTATGTAAATCATTAAAGTCTTTAGAAAATTTACTCATAATCTTTTAGTATTTATTTTTACAATTTATATATAAGTACAAATAACACAAATAACCTTATAAAGGTAATATAATACACTTCCTTTATACTAAAAAATACTACTGATATTTATAGATATGTTGAACTGGACGCTCACTTAATGATTAAGTACACAATCATCATTTAGAGCATCTTTTCCTACTGACAAGCTCAGTATAAATGAAAACGGATAAATTTTATCAGGTCACTGTCGGGTTAGTTACGGCTTGCATTGGGGCAAAGTCTGAGTAAACTTCAGTAGGCAGACAACGCAAGATAATCATCAGCAAGCCAGCCCTAACTTGAGGGCAACATGAGTACAAAACTCGCCGCATTGCAGTATTAGTAAAGATTGTGGCAACTTCAGCGACGTGTTCTAAGGCATCTTCTTCAGGCGATGATTCTGATTCAGCAATCAACAGGGGGAAGTATTTATGGGCTAACCACTTTTCATCCTCGTCTAAATCAGCCAAATTTTTATTACTACCGCTATTAAGACTATCTAATAGCAGGAGTAATAATTTTTTAAAGTGCTGCCAGCCCCCCCAGCGTTGGGTAAATCGGCTCACCCAGGCTTGGGAGATTTCAGCAATTTTGGCTAGAGCCTTTTGTCCAATTTTCTGTTTTGACTGCCAAAGGTGCGTGAAAGCGTTGACTATAGCGTGTCCGGTCTGCTGGTCGCGGCTACCAGCTTCAATGCAGAAGTCGCAGGCATCAACAACCTCTAATTTTACTCCTGGTAATTCACGATCGAGGAAACTCAAATCATAGTCAGCGCAGAAGTAGAATGTTAGCTCCACATTGGGGCGACGATGAGCGCGTAATCGCCCAATCTCTTGTATAATTTCTGCACGGATCAGGTCTGTGAGATACTTTTGGAAAGCGCTGTTTTTATCATCCAGGTTGACTGGTTCACCAGTCATCACCTGATATTGTGCTGCTAAAACACCGATGTTTTGGTAAGGAATGCCAAAAGAAGCGATCGCATCACACTCACTAAAGCGATTAACACCACGCCCATCGACAAAGTGACCGTATTCTGTGCGGCTAAGGGCTTGGGTTGCGATCTGTTTCCAATCGATAATGCCAAGGGTGGGGTAGAGTTTTTTTAAGGTTTCTTTGAGGGCATTCACACGGGCGCTGAGAGTGTCAGATCGATTTTTGGGCAGCTTACCTAACCCAGTGACGTTGACCACTTTTAAATTGTCGTAGTCTGGGCGTTGTTGCTCAATGACTAACACAGGATCATCGATGCCTAGTTTCAATTTCAACTTGTGAGATTTGAAAGTGGCATCAAGATAAATATTAAATTGGGCTGATTTAGCCAATTCAGTATGTTTGGGATTTCGGCGGTAAATGCTGAGTACACCCCATTGAGATTGGAAACTACCATCACCTTTCCAAGCTTCCAGGAAGTCAGGCAACCAGTAATTAGGCAAGTCAAGAAACTCCCTCCCGGCTGTTCGTGCGCTGTCTTTAACTACCTTTTTGGCAGCATAACGAGCCGCAGCACTTTTTTTGAGTTGTTTATCTTCGGTAATATCAATTGAGTCCAAGTCTTCTAAGAAAGTTAAATCAGGTTCTACAGTTTGCCGAATGGCTTCGATATCTAAGCCTGTGGGGAAAGGGGGCAGCAGCGCACGGATGCTGGCATCATCAAAGCCGTAGCGGTCATTCGGCTTAAGTTGTTGACTAAACAGTTGGTGTAAAATTAAGAGTGCAGGTTGCAGCTGTGATAGAAGATTTGGTTCTAACAGTAGCAGCTTGGCCATGGTGGTTTCAAAATCGCCGAGGTTTACATCAAGAGAACGCACGGGCTTGATGAGTGTGCCAGCTTCTTCCCATAACCGTCCAACGGTGAAAGTTTGGTCAGCAGCATTAGTTAAGGTGACAGGGGTAGAGTCGGGGTGCGCTCTGAGTTCGGAGTAATTTTGAATGACTGTGCGCTTTTGAAAGCGGAAGCCAAAACCGTCCCCGTCAGCGAAACGGCACTGATTTTTAAGGGAACAACCGCCACAGATGGGACTAATACCGCTCTCTTCAAAATCTAAACTGCTAAAATTCTTGTTACGAAATGCGTTAAATAAATAAGTTCTGTGACAATTGCCATCAGTGTCGGCAGTTTCACCCGCTTTAGTCCACAGTTTAAAGTCCTCACCAGTAGGAGTTTTGCGGGTGGGATCTAGTTTAAAGCCGTTGTGCCGCACTGGTAAGTCAACAAAATTCGTCTCAATGGGCAGTGTAGATGGGTTTCTGTGGTTGGCATCCTGGTAAATTAGTTTATCAACACCAAATAAGGCCGCCGTCAATTGCCCCGCGTTGTAAGACTTGCCGAGTCCTGGATGGGAATTATCTAAGATTTGTGTCCAGCCTTTAGAAACAGCCTCTACCCAAGCAGCAATGTGTTCTTCTGGCTGGCAGGAGATAGAGATATTGCCTGTAACTTTAGTTATGTACGGGATATTGCCGGGCTTGTAAATAATTACATTGGGCGAAGGCGTGTTAATTTCGGGTAAGAGCTTTGGTGTTGGTGGGGCTTTAAATCCTTTAAATATCGAACTAAATGGAGCGATGGGCTGCGCCCCAGCATAGCTGAACGCTTGCTTTAATAAATTTTGGAAGCTGCTCAAGTCCTCTCTGACTCGCCCAAGCTCCCACTCTTCACGGCTAATTACTCCTTTGTTGCCGAGGTTGGGTTCATACTGCCGTTGCGGAAACCGAAAGCCATACTGTTTGGCAATGTGAAACAGCGTGCCTAGAGTAATTCCCCCACGCCGAAAACTGCGAATCTTAGCGTGGATGTTCCAAGTTGAACCCTTGATACTGGGCGACCACTGCTCGGCTATAATTTCCGCCTCAGATGCCCCATAATGGTTAACCAGTGCCATCAACACCTGACGGCATTCGTCATAGTTACCGCTTCCTGGGGTACGTGGTGGGATGAATGAAAGCGCGTTCTGGATTAGCTGGTCAATGTCCCAGCCTTCAGTGAGGGAAATCTCACGCCACTCTTTACGCCGCGACTCAATTTCTTGAATTCGTAGCTGATACTCAATACGCTCCTGTTGCGCGATCGCGATCGCTTCCTGAATCCATTCTGCTGGTAAAGTGGCTTCAGGGTTGACTAGCGGGAATTCTGCTTCTGTGCTGCCGTAGAAAACACGACTTGCATCCTTACAAGCTGGGTCATGGGGCAACTGTTGCATGAGAAAGCGTGTACAAGCTTCTACAGTATCAGCGCCCTGAACATATTCGGGCAGAAGGAAAACCAACCGGAATTTGTGCCACTCTGGTTTATGACTGGCTGTGGTGTAAATTAAAGCACAGTGTTTTTTAATGAAGGGATGGGCTAGGGCTTCTTCTATGGTTAATTGGTGATCGTAAATTTTGATATAATTTCCATTCTCGTCTTTAATTGGCTTGTCATAAGCATCACGGGCGACATCGGAATTATCAATGTCGAGTAGTAGCCACTGAGAACCGATGACATTGGCCTTACTGCGCCATTTCCCCCCTAACAGTCCGGCACAGATGGCGTGACCTGCTTTAATGTGTTGCTGGACATCGGCTAGAGTGCCCTCTACATCAATGAAGTTACCGGCCAGCTTCTTAAAGTCCCAGTCTTTGTTTGTGCCAGTTGCGTTAAACGCAAACTTGATTATCCGACTCTCAATCAACTCAAGTTTTGTCTTTACAGCAGAAAAAGTTTCTGATTCAGCTGCTTCTTGTGCTGATACTGAGTGATGAAATTGTTGTAATGGTGACATGAGAGCTATTCCTCCTGAAGTGTGTTGGAGGAATTGGAGCTATCCCGAAAGTAATCTTCTAATACAAACGTTCAGAAATGTAAAAACAGAAAAATCCTAAACTGCTCTTTCTGTCTGGATTGCTGGTGTTACAATGGCTTAACACCTTGAAAGGTTTGATAAGATTACTATTAGGGATATTAATTAGGCTTGCACACCCGATAACCCCAATTCCACGTGAATAAAAATCAGAAAACCTCGGTATCCCAACGGGACACGGGGTTTTCACCTTTTAGCCTATCTGTACTTGGCTAACCAAGCCCTGACAAACTCGGTTACTTCCTCCTCTTGAATAACAAACGCAGTACCTTTTCTCCTGAGAGCCAGAATTTTCATACTTCCCACCTCCGAATAAAGATGTTCATTGTGAGTATTAGCCGCCTTGGTAGGAGGCCATAAGACCAAAACTTTTGCTGTGGGAGTCTTTTGAGCTTCACGGGAAGACATCAAAAACTTATCTCTGTTCTTGTTGAGCCACTTCTCGTAATCTGCTAACTCCACAAGTGGGCAGGGTTGCCACAGTTTTAGTCCATTTTTGTCTTTGCGCTTGACTTGTAAAACCTCTCTAGCTTCGTTGTAGACAATTTCTCTATCTCCTTTTGACCGAATGGAGATAAACAGGTGAGTTGTTCGTGGAAATCTAATAAACAAGTCGATAGGGTTGTTGTCTTCTACCGGAATTACCGGGAAGACTTGTACATCTAGGCTTTTAAACTCATCAAAAAGTAAGGTTCCTAATTTTTCCAACCGCGCAAGTTTTTGAGTTACCACCAACGGCTTGTAAGCCAATCCAAAAAGAACCCAGCCAGCCGGATGAATTATGCCTCCTGTAGCCAGCGCAGCAGCACCAGCCGCTAGAGCTTGAGTGGACGCATAATCTTTCGCCTCCCTAATTTTTTCAAACGCTGCTTCGTTGTGCAGTGGGAGTTGAAAATCGCTTGTTAGGTCTTTCACTGTTAACATTGGCGACATCAAAAAATAATGATGTGAAATAGTACTAGCTGCTCGATTTTGCCTTACGGGGCTAACGTGCCTATGAGTTTACACCTCGTGATTCACGCTACATCTTTCACTGTAAAACCTTTGCTACACCACTGAACTAGCAGCCATCTATCAGATTCTTTGTCTAAAGCTGGCTTTAGTCGAAAAGCAAAAAAATCTTCCCAAGCCTCTATACCGTGTTTTGTAACGAATTGTTTTTCAACTTCTTTAAAGCGTTCCCAGTTGCGATCCGCGATCGCGGTCAGCATTGGGATTAATTCGCTTACTGGTATCTGAGTAGTTGTTTCACTCATCTGGGTGTCCCTCAAAAATACAAATAATTGGTAAAGGTTCTATCTTGGTATCAACAACTTTAACTAATCGTATTCCCCTTTTTCTGCCTATCCTTTTGCAGTGTTGCTCTGAAGCAGCAGGCAGCCAATATCTAGTCTCAGCTAGTGGGTCAAATTTGCCCTCAACACGCTCTATATCGTCGTTTGCCTGATTTCCCTCGGTCAGATTCCCTCCTTATTTGGTTTTTTGTACGCGATCGCTGACTTCTTCTGGTGGAACCCACTCGATTAACTCGCTAGGCTGAACGCGATAAGTGTCACAAATTTTGTTCATCGCGGTTACGTGTGGTACTTGCCAGGGATTGTCATACAAAGCGTAAACTGTGGTTGCAGATAGCCCTGTATCTTTTCTGAACTGATAACGGGTAATGCCCCTATCATCAACAAACTGCTTGATTTTATTCCTAACTGGCATCAATAACAAGTAACTGATATTAACAGCTAATTCTGTTGCAGTTTATCAGCATTTGAAAGATACCATTCGGTTGATAGCTAGCTTTACTTGACATTATCATTTGGTTGGTACTATTATATTAGTGTCAAGGTTATCGATACGTCAATAACTTAAGGCAGACGCGAGTAAGACCCAAGCGCAAAACGCTAAGGCGACTTCCTTTCGAGGGTTGCAAGGGTTGCAAGCGCTGTTTTGAGAGCATTCAACTATTCACAGCAATATCTGCATTGCGTCCGTTCATTTTCAACGGTCGTGGTAATTGTGCGTGTCTGCATTAGGACAGAGGATTCATGCATATCAATTTACGCAACGCAAGAAGCAATCAACGAACTACCTTTTGAGAGAGTAATGCTTAATCAAAATCAATTACGAAGGTTAGAAGCAATAGATCGCTGGCTCAGAGAAATCCGAGATTCGGAAGAATTCAGACAACTAGAATACTCTCCAGATGTGATGCTAGGAGATGCAATTCAAGCAGTAGGCGAACTACTTGACGAACACGATTATTGTGATTCCAAGCCCTTGAATTTTACTGATGAGCAGTGGCATTCATATCTAGAACAAAAGCCAGTAATGCACATTCGCCGTGTGAAAACTTGGCGTGAAAAGATTAACTCATTCATACTTAATGGAGCGTCATCAGTAGCAATTGTGAGCTTGGTAACTACTAGTTTTATGGTAGTTGGTTCTATCTTTTGTCACGGGTTTGACCGGATTGAGGAAAGCAGAGGTGAGCAATATCAACCTACATGGATTTACAACGCCAAAATTTTTGAAGGAAGCGCGATCGCATCTATCGCCGTCTTTCTAGGTGCAAGCTTGACGGGCGCGTGTGTCGCGGGAGACAAGAATGATGATTGATAAAGAGCTTGTAGGATGCGTCACGCTATTGAGCCAGAGCAAAACTTACTGGATTAATGGAACGCTGTACAGATATTTAACAAGCAGTGACAGTATCAGATACACCCAGTACTATTTCCGTCCTTTACCGCGTCAGTCTAAGAGTGCTGACTTAAAGCTCAATCGTGACAAGGTGCTAAGGCGCTGCTACGAAGTGCCGAGCTTATATAAACAGCACACAGCAGAGATAAATCACAACTCAATACAGTTGAGTTTGTTCTAACCATTGGTAACAGATACTACCGCGCGTCGCGGACAAAGGCTTTGGTACAAGCGCGTCAACTAGTCCAAAAGGGGCGTATTCGTGGGGGTAAACGAGAAAGTGTCAGTATGTCATCAAAGCTGACAAACCTTGTTATTACGTGGTTATAGCCGATAAAACCAAGGCTAAAACATTTGTCTAAAGTCCTAAATCCAAGGTTATTGATAGTGCCTAGCTAATTTGGCGTATCAGGATAACTGTTTCTAGCTAAATAAGCCTGTCAAATAACTGGAATTTACGGATAGTCGGTCAATTTTATACACACTCAAGTAATAAAACAGAGTTAATGTGGCAACAAAAAGATATCTAGCTAAGTATCGCTTGCTCAAAGAAACTTACGAGGGCATCACGGGAAAAGGCATTTCAGATATCACTTGGTATCGCACAGTCGCATCCTTGAAGCAATATTTCTCGCTCTCCATTGAATCCGAAAAAGCCATAAGCATTGTTGAAACCTATGCTCAATTGAAGCGTAAGTGTTCAGCCTTTTCTTTTAGAACCTCTGATTTTAGCGAACGCTGGCAAGCCTTTAAACACTTCTATGATGCCGAAGAAGTTCAATACACAGGTCAGCAATTCCTAGTCGCGCTGGCAGACTATCTAAAAATCAATCTTGACGATGTACCCCGCAGCACTCGTTATTACTGGTTTAGCCAAGCAAATCTAAGTTATAAGTCCCTTCAATCTTATCAGAGCAAAGATTTAGCGCTTGTTGCCTTTATTGCAACCCAATGGGCAATCAACAAGCGCTCACAACCTCGGAAATCCGCAACCATCGAAGTTTTAACACTAGCCCTTTAAGGAGTAATCATCATGTCTGACAAGTTCACTAACAATGTCCGCGCTCGTTTGTACAAACAGGGTTATCAAGGATTCACCAAGGACGATTACACCTCGGCTGCGCTTGCTGTCGAGTGCGATGACCTTGACAATCCCACCAAAGAGCAATTGAGTCAAGCCGTTGATTATCTCAAAGTCAAATCGACAAGCCAATTATCTGTAACTGATGAACCCGTTGAAGAAACGTTTTTAGTAGGGGCAGAAGATGCACAGCTTGACCCAGAACTTGATAATAGTCAGCTTGCGGTCGCTTCCCAAGAGATTAACAGCATTACTGTAACTAGTGAGGATAAGCGTCAGATTGTAACAGCCCAATCATCGGCGCTGGGGTTTGAATTAATTGAACAAGAAACATTAAGTATCGCTTCCGAGGTTGACGACACTTTTACCGACTACAGCCAATTTATCAGCACTATAACAGCTGCAATCAAGAACTACGTTGACCATAAATTTGATGTCATTGAGCAATCATTTGAAACTAACGCCCAAGACTTGCGAGAACACGTAAGCAACAGGGCTTCTAGATTGAACCAAAAGGTTAACAACTTCTCAGGAGACATGAAAGCGGATATGGGAGTCATCCGTCAAAACATTAAAAGCACCCAATTCTCAATCCTCGCAAGGCTCAACGCGGCTCAATAGTGATGAATTAACGCTTTTAGAGTGCTTGGTGATTGGCTCTTGTAGTCTGAGCTACTTCTCAAGAATTGCTGTTAGTTTGTGTGCGCTCGGTGCTGTGATTTTACCCTTGTACAACTGCTTGTATCTACCAATGCTAGAGCAATCAAACTATCAGCAATATCTCAAACGAAAGTCAGCTATTGAACAGTATGTAAGGCGAATGGAGTATCACTGCAACCAAATATTTACCCCAGAGAAGGAATATCGCTGTGAAAAGTTCAATGA
>NZ_JBTYKD010000281.1:0-35924 GCF_054880495.1 Nostoc sp. | reverse complement strand
CACAAAGTTGAGGAGAAAGCACAGCCAAGCTAGCCCCAAAAAGAAGAACTGGAATCGTCTGCGGTAAGTTGATCATAAGTCAGGGGTACAATCTTCAAAAAGAATAATCGGACAATCTTTATTAGTCATCCCCCACAAGACTTTTGTTTGCCATGAAGCTTTAACAATTGACCAAATCCCTATGTCTTGGGGCGATTTTTAGGTAAATATACCACGCGGTAGGGGCACAGCATTGCTGTGCCCCTACGACAGATGTGGTTGAAATACATGAAAACTGCTGTAAATAATATCATTTAATGTTGCTAAAGAGTTTTGAATGCGATTTTATTTTTGGTATACAGATAAAAGCAGACATTCCCAAACTAGCCGTGGTTGAGCGTAAGCAAGTAAGTATTTACGAGTTTGTTCTAGCTGGTTAATTATGCTGGGTTGATGCCACTCCTGCCAGTAGAATTGCTGAAGATAATCAACTAACCACAGTTGTGCTTCTATATCTAAATCTTTATCAATTTTTTTAGCTAACTCCAAGGCTTTGCGGTAGGAAGCAGGGGCTTTTTTCAAATCTTCGAGTAACTCAGGCGGAATAGCTTGTAATTGCTCGTAAGATGCGATCGCACTCCCCGGACTGCCAGATGCTATACTCAATACTGCCTGATTTGGCAAAATTTCTTGATGACCAGTTTGTGTGAGTACAACAGCTAAAGACTGTGCATCTAAACGATAAAAAGGAATGCGTTGACAGCGTGATACCAAAGTTGGCAACACAGACTCAGGTGTAGGTGCAATTAAAATTAACGTCGCCTGTCCCGGTTCTTCCAAAGTTTTAAGTAAAGCATTCGCTGCGGCTTCTGCCATTGTTTGGGCTTCTTCCAGCACTATCACATTCCTCGGCGCTTCCAAGGGTGGCCGACTGAGAAACTCGGTAATTTCCCGAATTTGCTCTAGGCGAATTACAGGTGGTGCCTTACGCTTAACTCCTTTCTCGGCGGCTTCTGCTGCTGTTAATCGTTGTCCCTGGTATTGGTATGTTGGTTGCACCCATAACAAAGCTGGGTGGTTGCCTTGACGCAAACGGTTTTGTAAAGATGCAGTAACTCCCATCCCATTAGAAAATAGCAATTCCACAAAACACCTGGCTGCTAAACTCCTTCCTACACCATCTGGCCCTACAAATAGATAGGCTGGAGCAACCCGGTTTTGTCTGACAGCCTGAGTGAGTAATTCTATGGCTTGCTGTTGTCCTACTACTGCTGCAAATGGGTTAATAGTTCAGTACCTTCGCCAAAACAATAATCTGAAAACAGAGGGCTACGAATATATTACAATAAGTTTGGGTTAGCGTCAAAAACCATAAACTGCGTCGGTTACGTTGAAGGAAGTGAAACCCAACAAACCACTGAAAATGTTGGCTTACCCTGCGGGATCTTGCTACGTTCCTCAATCCAACCTACGATCTGTATATAAAAGGGTTTTATTTATATTTAGTAACAAGCGCACGAATATAGTATGCTGAGAAATTTAGTTTTCTCAAAAGATATAAGAGAAACCAAATCAATCAGCAGCAGCATAACCAGGCAATGCGTTGAGTTGGAAATTAACAGCAGTTAGATAATTTTGATCGTTTAAAACTTGTGATGGTAATTTATCTGCATTAACAGCAGCCTTCACCAAATCTTCTGCAATAATATTCCTGTTCTGAGTTTGAAATACTAGCGTTTCTCCACTAGGAATCCCGTGTTGCTTCAGACCTCCCTGATAAGCAAAATTAACTAGATTGAAAGGTTGGAGGTAACTAACAGAAGTAGAGTGACTGGATAAATTGTTAGAGTTAATAGCTATTTCCCTGCTGTTGCTAGTGGGTATTTGAGCGCTAACGATTCCAGGTACAAGGGTAATCGAAGCAAAAATAAGTGCAGAATTTATTAAGGTAACAACTTTCATCAGCTTATTCTTAGGTAAAATGCGAGCGGTGTTCTTTAGTAATAGATTCCTCTTTATTATTAATCTCAACTTCCTTCATTCAGGTCATCTGATCGGTTGATATATGACTCACCCAAAAGGGTGATATCATTGAGCGACACAAAGAGCAACGAAGACTCCGTACAAGAACAGCCCCTTCCCTACTAGCATTGGGGAGTAAGATTCAAAGCCCTTAGTGGCACTAGAAGACTTTACCAAATCCACCTCCTCCAGGCGTTTCTATCACAAAAACATCCCCAGGTTTCATCTCTACTGTTGCGGTGCTGTCTAAATTCTCTTCAATTCCATTGTGACGTTGTATCCAGTTGCGTCCGATAATTCCGGCTTGCCCACCATTTAATCCAAAGGGAGGAACAACCCGATGACTAGAGAGAATATTAGCTGTCATGGGTTCTATAAACTTGATGCGGCGGATAACTCCATTACCACCGGAATATTTTCCTTTACCACCGCTATTGGGACGAAGACTAAAGCTTTCTAAAAGTACAGGATAACGAGTTTCTAAAACTTCTGGATCGGTCAAGCGGGAGTTAGTCATGTGAGAATGAACACCATCAGTTCCATCAAAATCAATTCCTGCGCCAGAGCCGCCGCAGATAGTTTCATAATATTGATATTGCTGATTACCAAAAGTAAAATTATTCATCGTTCCTTGAGAAGCAGCCATAATACCCAAAGCGCCATATAAAGCATCAACAATCGTTTGAGAAGTTTCTACATTACCCGCTACTACTGCTGCTGGATAAATTGGATTCAGCATACAGCCGACCGGTATAATAATTTCTAGAGGATTAAGACACCCAGCATTCAGAGGAATATGATCATCAACCAAAGTCCGAAAGACATATAAGACTGCTGCTTGAGTTACAGCTTTAGGAGCATTAAAATTACTATTGAGTTGCTGAGAAGTTCCAGTAAAATCAATAGTAGCACTATGACTTTCTTGGTGAATCGTAACTTTTACTTGAATGATTGCTCCATTATCCATTTCATAAATAAATGACCCATCCTTGAGAAGATTGATAGCCTTTCTCACCGACTCCTCAGCATTAGCTTGCACAAATTTCATATAAGCTTGGACAGTCTCAAGTCCATATTGGGAAACCATTTTACGAAGTTCTTGAACTCCTCTTTCATTTGCAGCAATTTGTGCCTTAAAATCAGCGATATTTTGGTCAGGCTTACGAGCAGGATAAGTATGATTTAAGAGGTGCTGTCTTACTGCGATTTCTCGAAAATTTACCTCTTCAACTAAGAGAAAATTATCAAAAATAATTCCTTCCTCTTCTACTGTGGTACTGTGGGGAGGCATTGAACCAGGAGTAATTCCACCGATATCGGCTTGGTGTCCACGAGAAGCAACGTAGAAAATAACTTGTTTTTTGTATCCGTCAAAAATAGGGGTAATTGCAGTGACATCAGGAAGATGTGTTCCGCCATTATAAGGATTATTGGATAGATACACATTCCCCGGTTTTAGGGTGTCACCTTCATCCTTAATTAGACTGCGGACACTTTCACTCATTGAGCCTAAATGTACAGGAATATGCGGGGCATTTGCTACTAATAATCCCGATGAGTCAAAAATAGCACAGGAAAAATCTAGCCTCTCTTTGATATTTACCGATGTGGCCGTGTTTTGTAACACAATTCCCATTTGTTCGGCGATAAATTGATAGAGATTTTTGAATATTTCCAAGCGGATAGGATCGGGTCGAGATGTTGTGTACATTTTTGTTTTTTATTTGTTTAGATTTGATAAATATTAGAAGCCAAAAGGATTGAATGTTTGTAAAACTTACAGCACTTTGCAGGTAAATTAAGTACACATATTAATATGATAAATCTTGTGGGGTGGGCATCCTGCCCGCCCTTGTGTACCTCATTCAGATGAAATGTGCTGTATATGTTGCACCAGTTTTAAAAATCAGGAGGCGGAACCTCTAAACCCTCGTTACTAAACTGAACCTAGTAACGAGAATATAACCCTTTTTCAGCAAACTCCCATGTCAAGAGTGATAAATTGTTAAAGCATGACCCCGCAAAGGAAACGTTATGACACCACCTGGATTTTCATTGGATGGAAAAATTGCCCTAGTTACTAGAGGGGGGCAAGGATTAGGACTATAAATCACCAAAGCACTCGCGAGTGCTGGTGCTTTTGTTCTTGTCAATGGGCGAAATCATGAAAGCCTAAATCGCGCAGTTGCATCTGTGACTGCAATTGGCGGATCAGCCTTGCCATTGCAATTAGATATTACGGATGAAGCAGCCGTTAAAAAAGCGTTCAATGAAATTCGAGAAAAATACGGGCATCTGGATATCCTGATCAATAATGTTGGTATGCGCGATCGTCGCGGTTTTTTTGAATTTGAAATGGATGCCGTGCGTCGGCTTATCGATACGAATCTTATTGCTTCCTTCAATCTGTGCCAGGAAGCAGCACGGCTGATGATTGAGAATGGCGAGGGGAAAATCATCAATATAACGTCGATCGCTGGACCGATCGCAGGTGCAGGCGATGCTGTGTTGCTGCCAAGGGTGGACTCGAAGCTCTAACTCGCGCTCTTGCCGCCGAACTGGGAATGTTTGGAATAACTGTCAATGGTGTTGCCCCAGCTTTTTTCGCAACTGAGAGCAATGCAGATGTGCTTGCCGATAAACAAATCGCCGCTTGGTTGGAAAAACGAACCTCCCTTGGTCGTTGGGGATATCCAGAAGAAATCGCTGGTGCTGTCGTTTTCTTTGCTTCTCCAGCCGCATCCTATGTCACTGGTCAGATTTTGGCGGTTGACGGTGGATACCTTGCCCATTTTTGATCTCTTGTCAATTCTGCTTCTTAGAGCCTGTTGATAGACGCTGTAAAATCAGATGATTGTGTTCAGTTAATCTGGCGTTCCAGTTAGGTTCAACTACAATTGTGCTAATTTTTTCGACAACGATCGCAGGTCCATTAATTCTATCTTCTGGTTGTAAATCTTCCCGCCGATAAACAGGAGTATCATACCATCTATCACTACTAAACATCCTTACTGTCTCAATAGATGTAGGAGCTTGATCTAAAGGGCGAGTACGAATAATTAAAGGTTCTTCGGGTGTCTCCATCTTCTGAATGACTTCCACTGAGACGGATTCAACAATTAAAGTTTTCTCTAATTGAAGGAAACCATAGCGAGATTTATGTTCAGTCTCAAACTCTTGCCGCATCACTTCTACTTCATCAGCAAAATTAACGGTCAATGTAGAGTTAGTTCCCTCATATTTTAAGTTAACTTTTCGGATTACTTCTACTTGACTACACACTTGATCGATTTCATTTCTAGCTTGAGTTTCTAAATATTCCATTAACTGGTATAATTGAGGAATTAATGCTTGAGTGAGAGATTGTTCTACTCCCGTTTCTCTAATCGCCCTGACATCAGCTAATCCCATTCCATAAGCAGAAAGAACACCCGCATAAGGATGGAGAAATATTTTTTTCATTCCCAAGGTGTCGGCAATTAAACAAGCAAGTTGTCCGCCAGCACCGCCAAAACAACAAAGCACATATTGGCTGACATCATAACCCCGTTGTAGACTGATTTTTTTAATTGCGATCGCCATATTGTCCACTGCGATCGCTATAAATCCAGCCGCTACTTGTTCGGGAGTACAATGATTTAATGTCGCGGCTTGAATGTCTTGGGCTAATTGGGTAAATTGCTGAATGGCAGTATCTTTATCTAAAGGTAAATTGCCATCAATTCCAAAAAACGAGGGAAAATATTGCGGGTGGATTTTGCCTAACATCACATTGGCATCAGTAACCGCTAGTGGTCCCCCACGTCGATAACAAGCAGGTCCAGGATTTGATCCAGCAGATTTAGGTCCGACACGATAACTAGAACCATCAAAAAAGAGAATTGAACCACCGCCAGCAGCAATGGTATTAATTGCTAATACCGGAACTCGCATCCGCGCCCCAGCAATTTCTGAATCTAGTTGTCGTTCATACTCTCCTTTAAAGTGGGCGACATCTGTACTTGTGCCTCCCATATCAAAGGTAATAACTAACTCGAAACCTGCCCTTTTACTAGTTTGGACTGCGCCGACAATCCCGCCAGCAGGACCACTCAAAATACTATCTTTGCCTTGAAATTGTTGGGCTGCGACTAAACCGCCGTCAGATTTCATAAACATTAATTTGACTCCAGGTAACTGAGTCGCTATTTGGTTGACATAGCGATGTAGAATAGGAGTTAAATAAGCATCTACTACTGTTGTATCTCCCCGGCTGACCAACTTGATTAATGGACTAACTTGATGAGATATGGATATCTGCGTAAAGCCAATTTTTAAAGCAAGTTGGGCTATTTGTTCTTCGTGAGCAGGGTAGCGATCGCTGTGCATAAAAACAATAGCACAACTCTGAATTCCTGTGTTGTAAACTGCTTCTAAGTCACTTTTAACTAGTTCAATATTTACAGGTATTAATTCATTTCCGTTAGCATCATAACGTTCATCAATCTCAATCACCTGCTCATAAAGCATAGTTGGTAAAATGATCTGACGCGCAAAGATGTTAGGACGATTTTGGTAGCCAATTCGTAGCGCATCTTTAAAACCTTTAGTAATCAGAAGTACAACCCTGTCTCCTTTCCTTTCTAACAGCGCATTTGTTGCTACTGTTGTCCCCATTTTTACTACTTCTATTGCTTCAGTAGGAATGGGTTTGTTGCCAGAAATACCCATAATATCCCGTATACCTTGGATAGCTGCATCTTGATATTGTTCAGGATTTTCTGAAAGCAGTTTGTAGATTATAATCCATTGCTCATTAGGCAGAGTCACAATTAAAAAACGTTCAAGATGTCTTGATAGTCTGTCTATAATTGCTTGATTATTAGTAATAGCAACAATATCTGTGAATGTACCACCACGGTCAGCAAAAAACTTCAACATTATTCTGTTTCTTCAACGCTATCGGTTCTGTTCGATACTATATTCATGAAGCAGCTCAGACCGGGATGATCTTTTGTCCCTTCAGGTAGCTCATTAGCTTCACAATCTCCTCGCCGCTGTCGAGGTGCATCTCGTGAAAACCAAAGCGCCGCGCCTTATTCACGTCAAAGAAAGCATCATTCTCGACGTTGAAGATGAAGTCGCCGAACGGCCAGTTGGCAAGGTCTCTGAGAAAATTCGGTGCAAGTCCATATTTTTGCACCATCTCGAACCAGATCGGTTCCTTATCCTGCATCGCAGATGTGAGCGAGAAGGTCTGCGGATCGGCGCAGGTGATGCCAAAGGATTCGGCGATCTGCGGGAAGACTTGGCTCCAGCGAAACACGTCGCCATTGGTGATATTGAATATCTCGCCATAGCACGCTTCGTTCAACGCCGCCCATTCCATCGCTTTTGCTAGCAAGGTTGCGTCGGTGCCATTGGCAAGAATATGGTACGCTTTGGGGCTAGCGGGATAGCGCAACGGCACGCCTAGCTCCTTGCACAGGCTCGCATAGACGGCGATCAGGTTGCCGAGATTCATCGGGTTGCCAACTGCAAAGCCAAAGATAATGTCAGGTCGTAGCGCCGTCCATCCCCAACGCTTGCCCTTGGCGGCATCGCGCAGGTAATCTTCTTGATCGTAATTGATTGGCATTTGCAAATCCAAGTCTGGTTAAAACTTTTACTAGCTTATACTATTTGCGGACTTAACACGTTATAGAAAGTTGTACCATTTGAACCCTACCGATTTTTTTAGCCTGTAAACCTTATGGCTACGTTGCAAAATTCTGTCAGTGCCCCTACCCAAAAATATTATCTACTTACGTGAGAGACCTGCGGAATGTGGGTTATATTTAAAACCTTCGCGCTATTCTTAATCAAACGTCAGCGAACAAGTTTATTGCAGCGCACACAAAAAAGCATGGGTGGCAAATTAATTGTATTTGAAGGGGTAGAAGGCTGTGGTAAAACCAGCCAAATACAGCTTTGTTCTGAGTGGTTGGAAAGTCTGGGTGTTTCTGTGGTGGTAACTCGTGAACCAGGAGGAACGGAGTTAGGCTTACACCTTCGCCGCTTGCTATTAGAGAAGGCAGAAGATAAGCCAGTTGCACAAGTGACAGAACTTTTGTTGTATGCTGCTGACCGATCGCAACACGTTGAACAAGAACTTAAACCAAATCTCGCCGCCGGGAAATATATTTTATGCGATCGCTACACTGACTCTACCATTGCGTACCAAGGATATGGTCGCGGTCTGAACATGAGTTTAATCAATCAGCTTAATTATATTGCTACTGGTGGTTTAGAGAGTGACCTAACTATTTGGTTAGATGTCGATGTCGAGGTGGGACTCTCCCGCAAACTCTTAGACAAAGTTGGACTAGACCGGATTGAACAGGAGACAATCGCTTTTCATCGGCGCGTTCAACAAGGATACGCACATTTAGCAATATCCCATCCCTCACGAATTGTTCGCGTAGATGGCAGTTTGAGTAAAGAAATTGTACAACAAATGATTCAAGGAATTTTATGCGATCGCTTGCACTTAGCGAGGTAGGGTAAAAATAATTCGTAATTCGTAATTCGGGCTTCAGTGTTATTCAATTCCTCGAAGGGGTGGTAAATGAGATGAACTCCCCCACTGATGAATAAGCAGCCCTGATTAAGCTAACGATGGAGGGCAAGGTTATGAGCTATCCTGACCGATACGACCAAGAGAGTGAACTTGCACAAAGCTAAGATGCACCTTGAGATGGCGATCGGACTGCTAAATCAGTAAATCAATTTACGAGCCGAACGCACCTAGTCCTTGGAAACATAAAGCTGGGGACTTTTTTATGTCCTTTACACCTAAAGGGACTGCCGTAGGCATCACCGAAATAAAAATTAATTTTGTTAGGGTTTGATTACCATATTATTTGATAATTTACTAAATAAGTTGGTATTATCTTCAGTAGATTACACAGATACACTTATCCATTTTGAAAGATGTAAATCTAACAAGAGGTTTGTGGCTAAATTTGGCGTAAAGATTCATTAGTTTTTAATAACACATATTGAAAACTAGCTATTTTGTATCGTCTGGTAAGGAGTTGAAAGTTTAACGATAGAACCGTTTTGATTTTTATCTAACAAAATTTATTGTCAACTTGCTCAGTTTTGGCGATAACGAGACTAATTTTTGGTGAGCAAACAGCTTTGAGCAAAACTATCTAATTTTTTCAATATTCAATAGTAAACGGAGAAATGTTTTATGCGTTTTACCCGCACGATGCCGATTGCGTCTTTAATACTATCACTACTGGTTTTATGGCAGCCTACTTTAGCTGACTCAAGGGATGTTCTTCCCTCGCTTCAAAAAGAGAAAATACCATCTCTTTCGGATAAAAATAAGTGTCTTGGAGGTTTTTCGCCAAGTTTTCGCTTGGGTGGAGAACTCAATAATCCAACCACATATAACTTGCAAAACCTGAAAAACTTGCGAGATGCTTTAAAAAAACAAAATCCAGCATTAGTTACTGAAATCACTGTGAGCTTTCAAACCGGCTCAGGGCCACGAACCGAAACATACTATGGAGTCCCCCTATGGGAATTGATTAATAATTCAAAAGCTGGAGGTGGGCTAAAACCTGGTAATTCTGGTTTGAATTCTAAAAACTCTTTTCTGAGGCAATATGTGCTAGCTGAAGCCACAGATTGCTATGGTGCAGTCGTAGCTATTGGTGAAATTCAACCTAACTTTGAAGGGAAAACAGTGCTAGTTGCATACGCAAAAAAAGCTAGTGATGGTACAGTTGTGCCTTTAATAGATGAAGGATTTGCTCGTTTAGTAGTTCCAGGTGACAAAGCTGGAGGTCGTTACGTTAGTAATGTGAGAAATATCCTCATATTATCCGCTCCTGCTTCTCCTTTGAAACCAAAATATTTCTGATGTAGAGGCTAAGGTTGTCAGTCTCAAGACTATCAGCAAGAACTTCTGGAGACATTTGTAAATCTGTTGAGTGTAACTGGCGAAAAGTTTGTTTATACCCACCATGTCTTCAATAATTAATAAAGCCCAATACGGTTCGGATAAGCAGGAGAGGAAAAAGAGTTATTGATCAATAATTCTTTCTCCCCCTGCTCAAGAACTGCTCCTCCTGCTTGCCTCAACTGATAACTTTATTAACCGAACCGTATTGTAACAAAGCCAAGATTTGTCTATATAAAGAAAGTAATTGACATTTTTCCAACTTAGTTGGTATGTTTAACCTTGAGGAGAAAATACCCAAAAACTTGGAGATTTGAGCGAACAGATGAAAAAATATTTTTTGACAGGTTCTTTGGCAGCTTGTGCCTTTAGTGTTCTGATACCAAATCAAGCTTTTGCCGCTAATCTCAACTTATATGGAGCAGGTAGTTTAAGAAATGCACTAACGGAAGTAAGCCAAGACTTCACCCAACAAACAGGAATAGCAACAAATACAGTATTTGGGCCATCAGGGATTAGAGAGCAAGCAATAGAAACAGAACTCCAACTTGGACAGCCGACTGCTGATGTCTTTGCTAGTGCAGATATTGGAAATCCACAAAAACTTTACATTAAGGGGTTGAGCAGTCAGCCAGTGGAATTTACTCAAAACCAGGTTGTAGCGGTGTTTTCCTCAAAGTATTCCCAGGCAAAAATTACACCAAGTCAGGTGTTAGATTACTTACTAAATCCCAACGTCAAGTTAGGAACTTCAACACCTATATCAGATCCTCTTGGAGACTACACTGAACAGATATTTACTCAAGCTAATTCAAAAACCCCTGGTAGTTTTGATACCCTCAATAATAAAGCTTTGCGATTAACAGGTGGAGCGAATTCCCCAATAGTCCCATCAGGACAGGACAACTTAGTGTATTTTCTAGATAACACTAAGCAAGCAGATGTTTTCTTGACTTACTATACTGGCGCGATCGCATCACAAAAAATTGATCCGAGCCTGCAAGTAGTTGGGCTACCAGATTATTTGTCTGTTGCAGCGCCATTTGATTTAACAGTTATCAAAAATGCTGACCCGAATGCACAGAAACTAGCAGATTATATTTTGTCAGAGAAAGGACAGGAAATTTTGCATAAGTATGGATTTACTAGCCCCACCAAATCAGTACCCGAACCCAACTATGTTTGCGGACTATTACTAACTGCGGCTATGGGTTTAGCACTTAAGAAAAAATTGGCAGAGCCAAAGCAAAAGATACAAGTTTAAAATCTTAGATAAACTGAATCAAAATTGTAGGGATAGAGAAATGATTGTCGCTGCCAACAATCATTTGTAATCTCATTTTAGAGTTTATTTATAGTGGTAACAGACACCGCAGTTTTCAAACCTAAAATATCAGTTTTTTTTACCAGTAACTCTACAGGCGTTAGTTTACTATCTGCTAAATATAGGACTAGTATTTGATTTTTGAAATGCACGTAGTGGACTGTCTAGGCTAAAATAGTGCATTAGTCGTAGGTTGGGTGGAGCGGAGCGCAACCCAACTGATTATCAGGATGTTGGGTTACGCAAAGCCTCCACCCAACCTACAATTTTTTTGCAACATTCTAGCCAAGAGGGGCTATTACAAGACTACCGAGATTTTTTCAGAAATCAAATATTATTCGTATAGTAGGAGTTTACTTTTTATATGTTGATTATATCTGAAGCGATCGCCCTTATTAGTCACGTTTGCACTCAGTTACAGTAGTGTGATTTCTGATTCTCGCCTTTTGAAGCTGATTATTCTACCTCAGAACTGGAAACGCCGAGCTTTTTTATCGGAAGTTCGTGTTCGGAACTCGGAAGTTCGTGTTCAAAACTCCAAACGCCAAAAAATAAAAGCGATCGCTTCCTTCAACTAAAGAGCGATCGCTTTTATTTATAATCCAGAATACAGCTTAAGCAGCAACAGGTTCCAACAATTTGATGTCAGAGAAAACAAATTCCTGAATAGATACTTGTCCTGCTGTCTCGGTGCGAATCTCCCGACGATTTAGGATGAAATAGTCACCAACTTTTTCATACTCATCGATAAATTCGCTTCTACCGCCCTTTTGTTCCCCAGTTTTGGGGTCATGGTACACAGAGTCATAGGTATGGGACAAGTAACCTTCCCCAGTGTCGTGACTGCTAAAGGTGTCAATTGTCACAAAAGTACCGTGGATTAGACGGTGAACATGGCAGACTTCATTATTGCGGACTTTGTATTTATCGCCCTCAGCCTTACCACCCATTAAAAGCTCAACCGCACCAGTTTCGTCAGTTTTACCATAGCTAAACGTATTGGCGCTGTGGGTGTCTTCAAAGCTGCGGCGGATACGATGAATTGCTATCTCCCATGCTTGACCATGAATTGCTTGCTTGGCTGACTCGTCATCTACATCCAAAACTTCCGCTTTGAGATTGGCATTGATGATAACTTTGCCTGTAAACACTTGAGCATCATGCTTAAAGGTAATATTTGCGGTATAACCGGGGAAATTCTTCTCCCAAGTATAGCGGTTCTCATAAGCAGCCCGGAAAAGTTCCTGAGCAGAAAGTTGTGTAACTGTCATGTGCTTCTCCTAGTCGCTACTGTAAATTAGCGTTTTAGTTTCCTTGGTATTAGCATAGAAGTAATTGTTGAGGCTAGGATAGTCCCCAACTGGGTACACTTATGGCTAATTCTCTCCACGCCGTATTTGATGCGATCGCTAATGTCCAAAATGAGCAAGAATTAAGACTAGCTCTCGCGGATAAAATTGGTGAGCATTTTGGCGTTCAAAATTGGGGTATTTATTTCTTAGATGAGCAGCCAAGCACTGAGATTGATCTTCAGAGTATTCCGGCAGTATGCTTAGAAAGCAATCCCGTCGGGCGTTACGTGGTTGAGCGTCATGCTCCCGCCCATGAGCAGTTATTATTATCACCAGGAGACTGGAAGCATTTTTGCTCACGTTCAGATCACGAACACGTAATGACTGGGCCAATTGTTTGTAATGGTCGTCTTGTGGGAACGTTTAACTTAGCCCGTGACAAGGGAAATCCGGCTTTTAATGGCAACGATTTAGCTGACTTGAGCGCCTTATGTATTCATTTGTCAGCAAAGATGGCGACTCTACGGACAAAACCAAAAAGATCCAATTCCCTTTTAGTATGCCCTTTAACAGCGCGTGAGTTAGAAATTGCCGACTTGGTAGCGCAGGGCTTAACGAACGCAGAAATTGGAGAAAAACTTTGGATTACGCAAAATTCCGTCAAACAAGCTTTGAAGAGGATGTTTCGGAAGTTGAAGGTTTCGGCGCGTGCAGAAATGGTGGCAAAGCTGCAAGATATACTAGTTTCTTGAAGGAGGCAGAATTCAGAATACAAAATACTCTACCCATATAGGACTTACGCAAAACTACACGCACTCTGGGGCAATTCATGTAGACGGAGGCTGACCGCAGGGTATTGCCTCTACCTATAGATTTTAAAAAATTTGGACCACATCTGTAAATTTCCTTTTGTTTAAGCGACAAACAGCCACCACCTAAAGAGTAATATTTTGTATTATATATAGTATTAAAAATGAACAGGCTGAAGATACAGAAAAATATCGCTAATCTCAACTTTATGACAGGTAAACGCTGAGACAGAATGCGGCACACTATTTAAAATAGCAGGAGTGGATAATTTTGCAGCAGCTATTTGCGTAGCAGCTTACTCTGCATACTGATGGTGAAAATGTCATATTTTAACAAAGAGATATTGCTGTTAAAAATGCGATCGCAACTGTTGTATATGCAGCAGCAACCCTTAAATAAGCTCACAAATTTCTCTTATCTAACTTCTTAGTATGCCAGATTTAATCTGCTCTAAGTAGTTTTATCATGTCTTTACCTAATCTTTAATTTATTAATTAGTAATTATAGATAAGATGTATTGAATAAGATACGATTTTATCTTATGAAGACACCTAAATAACAAATCACTAACTAACTTTAAAAAATAAAAATTGTGTGAATAGCTTAGATGTAATAGATAAATAAAAATTATAAGCTGAAGAATACAAGGTATTCTAATATTTTATTACAGGTTAATAAATATGGCATTTATATTTTAACAGTCAGGGCTTTCAACACCAATTTTTGCAGCTATTATAAAGAATTTAGTTATTAAAAAATATCATTAAAATTAGAGAGCAATATTAACATGAATAATGCTTGGAAGCGTTGGATTATGACCGTTAACCGAGTTGCAATGTCTACGACGGGCGTGGCTGCGGTACTAATCCCGACGCTAGTATTTTTAGCATTCTCTCATCGGGCAACAGCTGACGATCCAGGAGTATGTTACATGGTAACTTCTTCTGGTCAAACCGTTGGATTGGCAAGGCTTTGTGGTAATATAGCCGCACCTTCTGACAATAGAGTTTTTCGAGTCCCAGTCAAACGCCGCTTTGGTGGAACTCCTGTGATTGATGTCACCTTCAACGACAAAAAAACCTTTGAAATGATTGTAGATACAGGTGCTAGTGGAACCATTATCACTCAAAGTATGGCGAATACGCTTAAACTCCAGACTACAGGTACAATGCAAGCCCAAATTGCCGATGGTAGCCAAGTAGAATTCCCAACCAGTAAGGTAAAATCTATTGCAGTAGGTGGAGTTATAGCCAATAATCTTCAGGTAGCGATCGCACCAAAAGCAAGCATCGGCTTACTGGGCCATGATTTCTTTGGCAACTATGATATTAAGATTCTAGAGAAAGAGGTCGAATTTCATCCCCGCTAATCTTTGCACTTAAAAACGTAGTATCCTACATTTTGGTATCTAAAAATAAGTCCAAAATTATGAGGATAAACCCCAGAAAATTACTACTTAGGAACGTGGATTAAATAAAATGCAAAACTTCACTCTGTCTCTAGCTTCCCTCTCCTTTATAAGGAGAGGGATTGAGGGTGAGGTAAGCCAGGGACATAAATTATATGTTATTTAATTCTTATTCCTTAGCGGAGTAATTGTCAACTTCGGACTTTGATCATTTTTAGAGCAGAACTAAATTGACAAATCCTTGTTTAGAGTTATTCAAAGCTGATCATCAAGATCAACTTCACTCAGCCATGCTTCAATAACTGTTCTTAATTTCGACTGCCAATCTGGTATATCCATTACTCGTTGACGGATACCAAGATGCACCTTTATTGTCAATGGCTTCCGATCTAAAGCTTCACTCCCCTTAGCTATAAAACCAAGTTTATGATTCTTCTTGAATGGCATTGATTTAATTCCAAGATATTGGTAAACTAATATAAACATACAACTTATAGCAATGTTTGCACTTCAAAGAGAGTTAAAACTAAATAATGTAGAAACCTCCTTGATGCGTGGCAATGCTGGTTTCAAACGCTGGGTTTACAACTTCGGGTTAGAACTACTAACTGCATCTTGGAGTTTTGAGGATATAAAAGCTTCTGACTCTAAGCGCCTTGATGCTATCAAAAAAGTATTTACTCAAGTGACAATGCAAAGACCTGAATATGCGTGGATGAAACTATATCCGTCCACAGTGTATCAGTCAGCTTTCATCGACTTGAAGGATGCTTTTTCAAGATGGCGCAAAGGTTTAGTAGAGTTCCCTAAGAAGAAATCAAAGAAGAAAGGTGATTCATTCCGACTGTACAAAACTGCTGGTATTTATCCGGTAAAAGGTGAACCAGCACAAGCATTTACTAATCGAGTTGTAATTAATGCTGGCAAACGTATTAAGCTGCCTGGATTAAAGGAACTTAGGTTAAAAGAGGGGGTTGATTTTATTTGTAGTTCTCAGACATTTAC
Source organism: Nostoc sp. (assembly GCF_054880495.1). Lineage (NCBI taxonomy): Bacteria > Bacillati > Cyanobacteriota > Cyanophyceae > Nostocales > Nostocaceae > Nostoc > Nostoc sp. Next base: position 20,151 of record NZ_JBTYKD010000281.1, on the reverse strand, counting down.
TGTGTCCAGAACTGCTGACAAATGGTTTGTGTCCTTCATGTTGGATGCCCAAAAGATCCCCCCAGTAATTCACCCAATTATTTCGATTGGTGTTGACTTGGGTGTGAAAGTCTTGGCGACTTGTTCTGACGGTACTTTTTACGATATGCCTGTTACCACTAAAAAGGCGAAAATCAAGCTGGGTCGGTTGCAGTGGCACAATCGTAACAAAGTACTTGGGAATAAAAAACTGAAAATTAGGGCATCAAATAACGCAAGAATTTACTACACGCAATTAGCAAAACAACACGCTCATATCGCCAGCATAAGACTTGATACAACCCAGAAAATGACTACTGATATAAGCCGTAAAGCTTATGTGATTAGGATTGAGGATCTGAACATCCAAGGCATGATTAGTAACCACAAATTAGCGAGTGCTGTGAGTAATAACTGTTTTTACGAGATTCGCAGACAGTTCACATACAAACAATCTCATTATAGTACTAAGGTTGAGTTGGTTGATAGATGGTTTCCTTCCTCGAAAATGTGTTCTAAGTGCGGACATATTCAGCCGATGACATTGAGTGAGCGTGTCTACAATTGTGGCAGATGCGAACACATTCAAGACCGCGACGAAAATGCGTCAGTAAACTTAATGAACGCACCCATAGATAAAGTACGGTTGGCTTAACCGAAACTTAACGCCTCTGGACAAGAAGATGCCGACATCCTTGGACGAAGGGGGAAGAAATCTCTAAACAGGTCTAGACAGGTTTAGGTAAGTATTTTAAAGCAGTGAATAGGTGATGCAAAAAAAAGTCAAGGTTAAACCCAATTCAAAACAGCAAAAGATTGAAGAACAACCCGATGGCAGTCTAACTGTGTATTTAAAATCACCCCCAGTTGATGGTAAGGCGAATGAAGAGTTAATTAAACTACTAGCAGAGAAATTTGATGTAACCAAATCTCAGATCAGAATTAAATTAGGTTTATCCTCCCGGCAAAAGCTGATCGAAATTGATACAGATAACTAGTTGTTGTTCATGACTATACTGTGTCCTACAGAAAATCATCGGACAAAAAAAAGTATTATTTATTTCTAGATTGAGATGTTTAATAGAGTCAGTGGTTGAGAATAAAAGGATGTGTGGAAGATTTACTCTAAACCAGTCGGCAGCAAATTTAGCTGAAGTTTTTCATATTGATCAAGTTTCGGATTTAGCAGCCGAATATAACATTGCACCTACGCAAATGGTGGCTACAGTGTTACAAAATGCCGAAAGCCAAAAGCCTGAATTTAAGCAGTTGTATTGGGGCTTAATTCCGTCATGGGCGAAAGATGCAGGAATGGGGGCAAAGCTGATTAATGCTAGGGCAGAAACTGTTGCCGAAAAACCCGCTTTTCGTTCGGCTTTTAAGCACAGACGCTGTTTAGTACTAGCTGATGGCTTTTATGAGTGGCAACGGCAACAAGGCAAAAAGCAGCCGTTTTATTTTCGCCTTCAAGATGGGCAACCCTTCGGCTTTGCAGGTTTGTGGGAGAAATGGCGATCGCCTGCTAACGAAGAAATAATCTCTTGTACAATTTTGACAACGGCAGCTAACGAATTACTCCAACCTATCCACGAGCGGATGCCAGTGATTCTAGAGCCACAAGATTACGATTTATGGCTAGATTCCCAAATGCAAACGCCCCAAATCCTCCAGCAGCTATTGCGTCCCTATCCCGCCTTAGCAATGACTGCATATCCAGTTAGCACGTTGGTAAACAACTCTCGGCATAATAATCCGCAATGCATCATACCCCTCAGTGAGAATAATGCACCCGCAAATCAGTTAAATTAGCTATTGAGTGTGCTAGGGGATTGGGAAGCAGAGGGAGATGGGTGTAACCAATGTCCAATGCCCAATACCCAATGTCCAATGTCCAATGCCCAATGCCCCAATACGCAATACCCAGAGACAAATATGCCAAGAACACAAAAAAACGATAATTTTATTGACAAATCCTTTACAGTGATGGCAGATATCATCTTGAAGATCCTGCCAACCAACAAAAAAGCTAAAGAAGCGTTTGTTTATTATCGAGATGGTATGTCAGCCCAAGCAGAAGGGGAATATGCTGAAGCATTGGAATACTATGAAGAAGCTCTAACACTAGAGGAAGATACCAACGATCGCGGCTATATTCATTACAATATGGGGCTAATCTATGCCAGCAATGGCGACCACAAAAAGGCTTTAGAACTATATCATCAGGCAATTGAGTTAAACCCACGTATGCCGCAAGCCTTGAATAACATCGCCGTGATTTATCACTACCAAGGCGAAAAGGAGAAAGAAGCTGGAGATAACGAGGCTGGCGAAGCACTGTTTGACCAAGCAGCAGACTATTGGATTCGAGCTATTCGCATGGCTCCCAATAACTACATCGAAGCCCAAAACTGGCTGAAAACCACCGGGCGATCGCAAATTGACGTATTCTTCTAAAAGTGATGAGTTAGGAATTATGAATCATTCACTCCTAACTCCTGTACAGACGCGATTAATCGCGTCTCTAACTCCTGTACAGACGCGATTAATCGCGTCTCTAAAAAATATGATTGACCAAGAACAAGTTCACAAAGTAGCTAATCTTGCTCGTTTAGAACTGACTCCAGAAGAAGAGGAGCAATTCACTACCCAGTTGGGAAATATTCTGGATTATATTGAACAGTTGAATGAACTTGATGTTAGTAATGTACCCCCAACAACACGGGCAATTGATGTCAGCAATATCACACGAAAAGATGAATTGCAACCCTATCCAGACCGGGAAAGTATTCTCAACAGTGCGCCTGAACAGGAAGGCGAATTTTTCAAAGTCCCAAAAATCCTCAATGCTGAATAGTCGAAAGCTATTGAGTAACGACAAATATTTACACCGAGCTATTTGTATATAATAATTGTTGCGTTAAAGTGTTCGACTTAACGCACTTTACTAAATTTAATATTTTTTAATTACAAATATAACTAACACATAACTAAGTGGGCATGAATAATTAAAGGTTTGTAGTAAAGCCAATTTAATTAATGTTATATTGCGTAACATAGTTTGATTTATTTTTGCCCACTTACTTAGCAGTGCTGCGGGGTTTTTTTCCAAAGAGAAGTTACTAAATTTCAGTTTCACCTTCGGCTAGAGCGCCCAACATTAGAGCATGGTGAAGAAAGTCAAAGTCCCCAGCCACCCGGATGCGACCCGATAAAAATAACCCAAAAGAGGGTCGCTGAATAATTAACTTGTGAAAAAGGTCTTCGTGAGTTTCTACGGTTATAACAGAAGCCGACATTAGGATACACTGGCTTTTGAATAGACCGGAAGTCACCAGCAACAAACAAAATCGCTGCTGGTGACTTCCTGCCTAGTATCCTATCGCTTTTTGCTGTATGAAACTTACTCTAATCTACGGCAAGTCTCCCTCAAGAAGGTTTCTTAGCATCTAAAAAGACTCCGACTGTTTTGAGGCTATAGCCTTAGAATATTTACAAGCTTTACTTACGAATTACCTCTCTCTAAAGAAAGTAGCGTCTTTGCTGTCTAAGCTGACATTCTACCTGTTTCTATTGGTATCTCTGTAGCTTAACAAATCAACGGATTCATTAATATTAAGCCTGTTTTACTATTTAGTTTCTTACCCTGACCTATTAGACAGCTAGAGTGTTCATTTCACTTTGTTCAATAGCTATTAGCCCTTATCGCTCCCATGCTGACCCATCACCGCAAGCCCGTGTGCTTATCACTTATTTCCACTGACCTACCAATCTGGTCTGTTGTTGAAACTGCCGGGACACTGTATCAAAAAGACACTGATCGGTTCCATTTGCTGTTAACTGCACCACCCTTAATTAGCTGCGAAGTAGAAAGTGTCCTAAGTCCAGAAGACACACTTCCCCAAAGTAAGAGCAAAGCTTACGCTCCTAACAGTCCCAGGATTTTGTGGCTGGAGATTTCCCCTTACCGGGTAATTATGACTATGCAAGGTAACGCTCAAGTGAGTTACCGTCACTTTTGGGAACAGGGCGTTTATGGGATTAGTCGATATTGGTTGCCAACTGAGTCGTTGCAACCTAACAATCCTATTCGTTTACGAAATTTTACTAGTAGCCTAAGTCTCAACGGACATCCCTTGCCAGAACATTTGCGACTGGAATATGAATTGTGGGCAGAAAAAGTCCAACTAGGATGCTACATACTGAATTTGGAAATTAAACACTGATAATTGTGGGGAGTGGGGAATGGGCTTGCCGTGAGCGTAGCCGAATGGGAGTAGGGAGTGGGGAGATGAGGGAGCAGGGGAAGCAGGAAAAGCAGGGGGAGAAAGAATAACTAATGTAATGTCCAATGTCCAATACTTCTCTACGAGAGGCTGCGCCAACGACTTCGCTCAGTACAAGTACCCCATGTGCAATGCCCAATGCCCAATCTCTTTCAACCAAAATAACTGGGTTGGTTTCCAGGTTTCCATTTAATATTGCAACCAACACTCGGCTTTTGCTCGTTTGTAACAGGTTTACCCGCCAGCACTGCTTCAATGGCTGCGCGTAAATCTGCGCCCGTTACGGGTTTACCATTACTGGGGCGGCTATCATCTAATTGTCCCCGATAAACAAGTTGGCGTTGGTCATCAAATACAAAAAAATCTGGTGTGCAAGCTGCTGTGTAAGCTTTTGCTGTTTCCTGACTCTCGTCGTAACATAAAGTAAAATTAAACCCTAGCTCTGTGGCAAATGCTTGTAACGACTCTGGCGCATCATCTGGGTAATTTTTTGCATCGTTAGCACTAATGGCAATGATCGCTAAATCACTTGTAAAATAATCTTTTCCTAACTGCACTAATTCTTGTTGGACGTGCTTTACAAATGGGCAATGCCGACAAATAAACATTACCAACAACGCTTTTTTCTCTGCAAAGGTAGAAAGTGAAGTTGGCTTTCCAGATACCACTTCCGGTAGATGAAAATCTGGTGCTTTTGTGAGTAGCGGCAACATAGTTGAAGCAGTTAAAGCCATAGTTCATCCTATATTTTTACGAGTCGTGATGCGTAAAGCCCCTGTCATTTATGCAGGGGATATAAGCGAGTAACCGAATTTATTCGGTCATGGTATGATTCAACCAGTGGGCAGGGCATTGTCCATTGGGCTAGATGATATAAGACCGGTTATACCTGCAATCATTGTTTGACCCCAGAATCCCTCGTTTTCTAAACAGGGAAGTGTGTCAAGCTGATAACGGCTTTTGGTATCAGTATATTTTTACTCTACCACTAAGTTTTGCATAAATTAAGAGACGGTAAATTTACCGTCTCTTACGTTTGTTAAGAGTTATGTTACAAAAATTAGTTTTTATAGACTTGCCAAAATACCAATGATACCGTGTCCTGTGAATACTTCTAATGCGATCAGAGAGACAAAACCAATCATTGCTAAACGACCGTTGAGCATTTCTGCGTAAGGAGTGAAGCCTGTGCGATCGCCTTGCTCATCTATATAAACTTTTGGCTCGATCGCAAAGTTGTTCAGTTTGCCTTGGTCATCAATTATAGCAGTGTTTGTACGCATGGTTTTTTCCTGTCTTCTCTATTGTGTAAACAAGTGTAACAAATATATTAATATTTGTAAAGTATCTTAATCTGCTCAAGTAGAAGTCCAAGCCAGAGATATGATGATGAATCAAGTTCAAAGCCATGTTTAACAAACAGGCTCCGCTCCTTCTGCATAAGCAATCTGAGTCACCAATCCATTCCCCAAAAACTAATGCATCGATTTCGAGTAGAGGTTATTGCTAAAACACCAAACCCGCAGCAGGTGATTTATGCCGCAATGCACCAGGACTATACTGATGGGTTCGTGTTTGATGAGCGTGACTCCTGGCCCTTGGAGTCACAAAGCGGCGAAGTTATTGTTAAGCGACTTTTAGCGGGTGAGAGGGGACATTATGGGCCTCTAGAGCATCCCCAGATTGTTTTCAACTGTGGCTACTTTCCCCACAGTGTCATGCAACAGGCTCGTACTCATCGTGTAGGGGTATCATTTGATGTCCAGTCTTTTAGGTACACTGGCAACCAATTTATTGATGTATTAGAAGGTAAGAAAGACATAGAAGATGTTTTTTACCTACGTCCAGTTGGTTATTACACTGATAGACAGGGCAAAAAATACCATTATTCATCAGAGCAACGAACAGCAGATTTGCAGTGGTGTCTAGAAGCAGCTAAACGATATAAAGCTGATTTTGAAGCTGGAATGTCTGAAGAACATAGCCGTGGTAAAGTGCCTTTTGATTATCGCCAGCATTTTGTAGTTAGTTTCAATATAAGGTCTTTCTTACATTTTTGTGACCTGAGAAATAAGAAAGATGCTCAACTTGAAATTCAAAAGTTATGTGAAATGATGTGGCCTCATTTTGAAGATTGGGCACCTGCGATCGCAGAATGGTATGAAAAGCAGCGTCTAGGTAGAGCAAGGTTAGCACCTTAAATATTGGCTTATGAGCCATCAGTCTAAATACGAGCCAACGTTACAATCTCTAGCTGATCCTGATATTTACCTTGACGTGCTTCGTAACTAATAGCGCATGGTTCGCCTTCTAAAAAGAGTAATTGCACCACGCCTTCATTAGCGTAGATCCGACAGTCTGCGCTGGAAGAATTGGAAAATTCTAAAGTTAGATGACCCCGCCATGCAGCTTCAGCAGGGGTTAGATTTGCAATGATTCCACAACGTGCATAAGTACTTTTACCGATGCAAATTACTGTAATATTCTCAGGAACCTCCAGTTTTTCTAGAGCAACCCCAAGTCCATAGGAGTGAGCAGGTAAAATAAAGTAACTGCCATTGGCATCTGTGTGCAGTGCTGTTGGCTCGAGATTTTGGGGATTAAAGTTTTTGGGATCAACTACAGTTCCAGGAATGTGGCGAAAAATGCGGAACTCAGCCGAAGAAAGGCGTATATCGTAACCATAAGAAGACAGACCGTAGCTGATTACAGGTTGAACCGCTACAGACTCATCTTTTTGCACTTTTCGGATTAAACTTGACTCAAAGGGCGAAATCAAACCCTGTTGAGCCATTTCACTAATCCAGATATCGTTTTTAATCACAACTTCACAGCTAATTCAAATGGAATTACTAGGATATCCTGAATTGAGTATTTTGTTTAAGGTCGATGACTCCGGCGGATTTCTGTAATTTGATCTGCCACATCTAAAAGAGATTTGGGCATCTCTGGCCCTGTGAGAATGATATCGACGTGGGGAGGGCGTTTTGCCAGAAACGCTAAAACTTCCGTTTCAGGAATTAAACCAAAGTTAATCGCTAAACTTAACTCATCTAAGACAACTAGAGAATACTTACTCTCACACACTACTTGTTGTGTATATTGCCACAGTTTTTGTAAAGCTTGATTCTCCATATCTTCTAACTGGGGTGTATCGATACAACGAGGCAAATCACAGCGAATCCAATCTAAATTTTGTCCTAATTGTATAGGTCTTTCCTGTCCTTGACGAATACCTCCTTTGAGGAACTGCACTATTAATACTGGCGTTCCTTGTCCAGCTATTCTCAGTGATTGAGCTATAACGCTCGTAAAAAAGTTGCGATGGGAGCTAGTGAAAACTTGCACTAGTCCCCCAACTGGATATGGTAAGGTAAGGGTTGAATTGATACTTGGGGTTTCTAGCTGGCTAACCATAGGGTAAAGTTCAAAAAGTTACAATAAATTAAAGGTTTCTGCTGGCGGTACTTATTACAAACTTGCCTGTATAATCAATCTGTTTTTCACAGGTTTGGTAGATTTTGCAAATTGCATTCTTAGTCAAACACTACGTTTGTGCTAAAGTCAAGAGTTATTTTCGTCTTTTCTCTGAAAGGAGTTGTAAAAATGAAAACATAAGAGTTAGAGTTCCAATTATTCAAAAAAGCTGGGTATAACGGCTGAAAATCGCTAAATGTGAGATTTCCCGGTTGTTTGGGTAAAACAGACTTAGCAAGTAGTGAATTTGACAGGATGAGGAGTTAATTGTTGTGAGATTGGTGATTCTGGGAGGTTCAGGATCGGGGAAAAGCACTCAAGCACAAAAGCTTTGCAGATACTTTGATATTCCTTTAATTTCTACAGGTGAGATTTTACGGTCAGCAATATCTGGCGATCAGCCCCTGCCGGAATTTCGATGGTCAGAAGCCGATCCCCGGACTTCTCTTCCGGTTTACCCTAGCCTGAGTGAACTAGGCTACCACGCACGGACTTACATCCAAAAAGGGGAGTTAGTTCCAGACGAAATGATCATTGAATTGATCCGAATTCGCCTCAGACAACCAGATATTAACTGCGATTGGGTGTTAGAAGGCTATCCCCGTACTGCCTTTGAGTCTGAAGAATTAGATTTTTTCTTGGATGATTTCGGGCAAAAGCTAGATTGGGCGATTTATCTCCAAGTCCCAGAAGCTGTTATGGTTAACCGATCCTTGGGGCGATCGCTACCAGATGACCAACCCGAAATCGTCCAACGCCGTGTAGAATTATTCTACGATCGCACCATTCCAATACTTGAATATTACGACCGTCGTCGCTGCCTATTAACAATCAACGGCGATCAGTCACCAGAGATGGTGCAGCAAAATATTTTAACTCTGCTTTCAGTTCCTTAAAAAAGAAGCAGGGAGATAAATCAATTCAAAATTCAAAATTCAAGAATTTCTGCCTCCTCTTTCACAATGCCCAATACTTCTCTACGAGAGGCTGCGCCAACGACGTCGCTCAGTACCCTTCTCTACGAGACGCTACGCGTAGCTTGCTTCTCCGGAGGAGTACGGCAAGCTCAGGGCAGGCAAAGTTAGTACAAGTGCCCAATGCCCCTAAAATGATAATTTACAACACTAAGGTAATCTTAAGGCAGTATTCTAAAACTTGAGGCAACTCCAATGACTTGGCAGCGTCCTGACGGCCGTCTTCCTGACAAACTACGTCCGATCAGCTTTTACCCTAATTTCACCAGCTTTGCCCCCGGTTCTGTTCTCGCAAGATGCGGTGATACTCAAGTACTTTGTAGTGTTAGCGTTAATAAAGGAGTTCCGAAATTTCTTGAAGGAACTGGTAAAGGCTGGTTAACTGCTGAGTACCGAATGTTACCATCTGCTACCCAAAAACGCCAAGAAAGGGAATTGTTAAAATTATCTGGACGGACGCAAGAAATCCAACGTCTAATTGGACGCAGCTTACGTGCAGCAGTGAATTTTGAGGCACTGGGAGAACGCACGCTGACTGTGGATGCCGATGTATTGCAAGCAGACGCTGGAACTCGGACAACAGCCATTACAGGCTCATTTGTGGCGTTAGCTCATGCGATTTCTAAATTGTTGCACGAGGGCGTGTTGGAGCGATCGCCTCTGTGTGGACAGGTAGCAGCAGTTTCCGTAGGATTACTGGAGGGAGAGCCATTTTTGGATCTTAATTATATCGAAGATTTGGCTGCAACAGTAGACTTTAATGTGGTAATGAATCAACACCTGGGAATCATTGAAGTCCAAGGAACAGCCGAAGAAGACAGCTTTAGCCGCACTCAGTTGGATCAGCTGCTAGATGTCGCCCAAAAAGGAATTCAGGAATTGTTAATTGCCCAACGTCAAGCGATCGCTGACTGGGAAGCACTGTTTGTGATTAATTAGTTTTATTAATTTTTAATAAGAATTAATAAATGTATTCTGTGTGGCGTTAATCAACAAAGTATCAAGTAACTGGGTGTAAATAAAAATAATTATGAGAGTAGTTAGTACGACTGACTACTTACCCTTGAAGGTGATAATGTCCGTCTACGTTTTTCCAGCCTAGCTAATCCACGATGTTAAATGTTTCAAAAGTTAAAAAGGGGGATTGCAATAAGTTCGGTATTGTATTGCTTGAAGCCAGCAATATGATGAAGCCATGAACAAAACCGTTGAAGTTTTACCGGATCAGCCAGCACTGGTTGCACGAGCGCTAGAATTAATTCTGTCCAAGTTAGAAACTGCCATAGAGCAGCGTGGGCGGTTTACGATCGCCTTATCTGGCGGCAGTACACCTAAACCGTTATACGAAGCGATGCCAACGGCGGGCTATGCCGGAGCTAATCAAAAACTGCCTTGGGATAAAATTCATATATTCTGGGGGGATGAGCGTTACGTACCAGCAGATCATCCCGATAGTAATGAACTGATGGCGCGGCGTGCATGGCTAGATCGTGTTGACATCCCAGCAGCTAACATTCATCCCGTACCAACTTTAGAAGCTAATCCAGAACTGGCTGCTGCCAAGTACGAACAACAACTCAAAGAATTTTTCAATTCTTCTGGGGTCGAGTTTCCCTCGTTGGATGTAGTATTACTAGGAATGGGTGATGATGCACATACCGCATCTTTATTTCCCCACACAGAGGCTCTGAAAGTAAGCGATCGCCTGGTTACTGTGGGTAACAAAGACGCAAACCCCCGGATAACTTTCACATACCCCTTCATCAACTCTGCTCGCAGCGTGATTTTTGTGGTTGCTGGTGCTAATAAACGCCCAGCTTTGGCGCAAGTCTTTGCACCTGTAGCCGATGACTTCACTTACCCATCTCGCTTAATTCAGCCCCAAGGAGAACTTTGGTGGTTACTGGATGCAGCAGCAGGTTTGGAACTTCAACATTGAACTTGAGCATTGGGCAATTCAATTTTAGATTTTGGATTGACGATAGCGGAGCGTTAGCGAGTCCGCGATAGCGCAGCGGTAGCGAGTATTCGAGCGTCGCGTCTTTTGGATTAAATTTCAATTCTTTAATCCAAAATCTAAAATCCAAAATCTAAAATTCTTACTCCCCTGCTCCCCTCTCCCGTGTCCAATTCATCGTTCCATCACCAGTAATTGCTAGAATTTAAAGCTAAGGCTGCCCTCTGCTTGCCAGTCCTACCTATATTTATGATGATCTTGAACAAAGGCTAAATATCGATGATCGTCTGCCCTAATTGCAATCATCCCAACCCTGATGGCGCTGTCCAGTGTGAAGCTTGCTATACACCCTTACCCGCAACTACTAACTGTCCCAGTTGTGGGGCAACTGTGCAAGCAGATGCTGCATTCTGCGGTCAGTGTGGCTATAACCTACACTCCGCAGGAGTTCCACACATTCCTACTGCGGTAGCTGCAACAGTTACTCCTGATATTCCTGTAGAAGTACCGCCGTTAGTTTCACCCGATCCATTGTTAGAACTTTTACAACCAGATGCCTTGGGAATAAGCGAATCTACTAACTCACATCCTCCCAGATCATCTTTACCACCAACAGAGATGGCAGTTGTCCCAGCAGCTCCACCACAGGTATCTGTTATAGAAAGCAGCGCCCCAGAACCAGTGCCAACCGTCCCCGCTCAACCGGTAGTCTTTGAAAAAAGTATTCCTACTCCACCACCTTTGGAATCAGCGCCAGCCTCTGAAGCCGAAGAAAAAGAGCCAGCACCAGCATCAACTGCTGCCAGAACGCAATTACAGCAGGTTACAGCGCGGTTAATCCATGTTCAAAGCGATCAGTTAATTGAATTGCCGCAAAATGTCTCTGTGATTCATATCGGCAAGCCTAATGATCGGATTCCCCCAGATATAGATGTTTCAGGATTTCCCAATTCAGAAATTGTTTCGCGGATTCATGCAGATATTCGTGTCGAGGGAGATGCTTACTATGTAGAGGATGTGGGAAGTTCTAATGGCACTTACATTAATAATTCGCCGCTATTACCAGGGAATCGTCACCGCTTGCGTCCAGGCGATCGCATTAGCTTGGGTAAAGGAGATTTGATGACATTCCTGTTTCAACTTGCTTAACTGATTCTCGATCAATTGTGACATCAGTTTAAGCATTTTCTGCTCATCCTCCAGCATCCATTTTGGAGGATCAACAAATCAACCGCATCAGACAAGCGACGGATAACTATGTTCTTGTTGATAACCCCATAGTTTACAGCCGTCGCTTTGAGGTGTGAATTGTTGCATTGTTCAGCAACTCCACTACCTTAATAATTACATTAGGATATATGAAAATACACTGCCAACTTTAGATTTTTAATGTTCGATTGAAGGGATAATCTAAAATCTAAAATTGAATGTACCCCGATTAATTTGTGGGGATAATCTAAAATCTAAAATTCAAAATAGAGTAACCGATGAGGGAACCAAGCAAAAATTTTCAACCCTTGCTTACCAGAGAAGCCCCGCTAGTTGTTGAACGTATGGGGCTAACCTGGCTAATTGCAGCCGCGATCGCAACTGCTTTACTGTGGCAACTACCAGGAGGAGATTATATCTTATACCCATTTACGATCCTGGCAACCTGGTTTCATGAAATGGGTCACGGCTTAATGGCACTCCTATTAGGGGGACAGTTTCAGAAATTAGAGATTTTTAGCAATGGTTCCGGTGTCGCAACTTATGGCATCCAGTCGTCATTGGGGCCAATTGTGCCGGCAATCATCGCCGCAGCAGGGCCAATGGGGCCACCTCTTGCTGGTGCAGCTTTAATTCTGGCTTCCCGGAATTTTAGAGCAGCAACCCTCTGTTTAAAAATATTAGGGAGTTTTTTGCTATTTTCGACATTAATTTGGGTACGTTCCTGGTTTGGATTGCTGGCAATTCCCTTGCTAGGTTTAATCATCTTGGCTATCGCCCTGAAAGCGCCTCGTTGGGCACAAGGGTTTGTGATTCAATTTTTGGGTGTACAAGCTTGTGTAAGTACGTACCATCAACTTGATTATCTATTTAGTCAGTCTGCTGGACCCCTTGGACTTTCTGATACAGCGCAAATGCAACGGTATTTGCTTTTACCTTACTGGTTTTGGGGCGGGTTAATGGCGATCGCATCTCTGGTGATTTTAGTCCAAAGTCTCCGCATTGCCTATCGTTCAAAATGAATATGCGCGATCGCCAACCATTACCTAAACTGGCAGTTGAGCGCGAATTTCATTTGGACAGGAACGACCCTTTTCAATATCAGCAATATTAGCAAAAGTTGTTTCTGCAATATTGTGCAGAGCTTCTGCTGTAAAAAAGGCTTGATGTCCAGTAATGAGTACATTGGGGAACGTTGTCAGATGCTGGAAAATATCATCCTGAATAATTTCGCCAGACAAATCCTCAAAGAACAATTCCGATTCTTGTTCGTAGACATCCACACCAAGATAGCCAATTTTACCAGATTTCAATCCCTCAATCACTGCTTGAGTATCAATCAGCGCTCCCCGACTAGTGTTAATTAGCATCACGCCTGCCTTGATCTGTTTTATAGTCTCAGTGTTGATCAAGTGATGCGTTTCGGTAGTCAGGGGGCAATGTAGGGAGATAATATCAGAGTTGGCAAATAGCTCAGGTAGTTCTACATACTTTCCACCTAGCGCCTCCAATTCGGGATTAGGATAAACATCATAGGCGAATAGGTGACAGCCAAACCCTTTCATAATCTGTCCTAAAATCAGACCGATTTTGCCGGTGCCGATAATCCCGACTGTGCGTTCATGCAAATTAAATCCCAACAGTCCATCTAGGGAAAAATTGCCTTCTCGGACACGGTTATAAGCACGATGAATTTTGCGATTCAAGCTTAAAATCAATCCCACGGCATGTTCTGCTACCCCATAGGGTGAATAGGCAGGAACACGCACAACCGTAATTCCTAAGTCCGCTGCGGCTTGTAAGTCTACATTGTTAAACCCTGCACAGCGAAGGACAACCAGCCGAGTTCCCCGTGAGGCCAGAAGCTCTAAAGTTGGGGCATCAACCTGATCATGTACAAATACGCAAACCGCCGGAAATCCGGCGGCGAGGATAGCTGTATCCCGATTTAAACGGGGTTCAAAAAACACTAACTCGTGTTGGGTGGGAGAATTTGTAGCTGACAAAAACTGCCGATCATAGGCTTTTGTACTGAAGACTGCTACTTTCATGCGAAACCTCAAACTGTATGCTGCACAATGTTCGACTACATAATATCTCAGCAGTTAGAGAAGCGATGTCTACAGCGATCTGTTCAGTGATGCACCTTTGAACATTGTCAGTCTTAGAGGACGTTGCAGAAGTGATCAAATCGCTGCTGCAAAACCTGTTAAGCGATATTACTACAGCCATTGTTGCTTCCTTCTGTCGCGTTGTGCATCTCGAATGATACTGATTCCACCCCAAAGCTATCCATCTATGGAGTGTTTCTCAATATCTTAATTATGAATTATGTTAGCGTAGCGGTAGCGAGTCACCGTACTCCTGCGGAGGACAAGCTACGCGCAGGGTCTGGTAGAGAGCGTGATGATGAATTATTCAGTCATGAATTGATAACTGCCAGAGTTGGATTTGATAACAGAGATGGCGATCAAAAATGCTGCGTGCTGCTAAACCCTCGACAATCGGCTTTTCCAACCAGCGTTTGAAGGCTAAACGACCGAGTGCGTGTATTGGTGGGACTGCGATCGCTACAACATCAGCGATATATTTGATCGTAGTTAGTCCAAAAGTACGAAAGTTGTCTAGACACAAGTCAATCGTTGGCGCAATTTGGCTGGAGATGTCCTCACTCTTAATTAACTTAAATCCAGCCTGCTCCAAGGCTTCCTGAAGCTCGCTAGCGACATGACAATTAGAAAAAATGCCCTCTCGATATCCAGCATCAGAGCGCATCATATCCGCAAGCAATAGGTAGCCACCACTATTTAATACACGAGCTGCACCCTGAGCCAAATCGTTAGCAGCAATATATTGGCTGCTTTCACTGAACAGAACTAGATCATAGGAGTGTGAGGTGTGAAAATCTTCAAATCTGGTTAAGTAGAAAGGTACTTGACGGTTGGTATTCTTGATAAACTTCTCTTGTTGGATTGCATCGGGTGCTAATCCCTCAACGCCAAAACCGCGATCGCACAAATATGCGGCGTTACCACCAATACCACAGCCGACATCAAGCACAGTTTTTGTACCCTCTGGAATGAAACTGAAAAGCTTGACTGCATAGGCAACTTGCGCCGCACGCATGCCAGTTATGGTCAATTCTTCACCGGGAGTCGGCACTGGCTCCCAATACCCATAATGAAGATAGGGGGAATTTGTCATTCCCATGTAATAATCTATCGCCGCATTTTGGTAGCGAGTTGGTTTGGGAATGTTGATTGATTTTGATTTAAGCATTGATCAATAAAGTAAGTTTTAGGGTATTATACTTGGTTGAAATTATTCCCAACCTTTGCAAACTTGTTCGTAAGAATCGGGCGGAGTAATTTTTAGTTGTGTCACAAACTAGGTAATTACAGTAACCACGATGATGTGAAATATCTTGGGTTAGGCGTTGGCATTCCCGAAGTATTCCGTTACGCAGATAAAGGGATAATGTTATAGTAATATAGGGAATACGCTAAAATTTCCCTTACTTAGTTCACGGCATTTGAATATACAAAAGATACTCAAATGGGTGAATGATATAGCTGGAGAGGTGTCCGAGTGGTTGATGGTGACGCACTCGAAATGCGTTTTGGGGAAACTCAACGGGGGTTCGAATCCCCCCCTCTCCGTTCAAAAATATTTCCGAATGTCAACCAAAATCTTAAATTGACTAGTTATTGTCATCTGGGAAATTTTCCTTGGATTGCTGATCATTTTGCGGTTGGCTATTAGGCAGTGAATTTTGCTTTTCCAGTGTTGGTAATACTACAGGAGAAGGATCTGACCGTTTAGATTCCCTTGGTGGTACTGCTGGTATGACCACAGAATTTGACGGCTTTACAGGTTGGGGGGAGGTATCTTGACTAGAAGCGGGTAAGTTATTTTGGGGCAATGGTGCGGGGGACGCTTTACGAGATGACCGGATTGCCCGTAGTTTTTCCACTAGCGAGGGTGTGGGGGAAACGCTAGATGAAGGTGTGGATTGTTTGGAATCGCCGCGTTGCAATTCTCCTCTAGGGCTGCGGGTGGAAGATTCTTCTGGGGAAGAACGACGATTGCGCCTGCGTTGCTTGGAATTATAGACAGGTGCTGATTCGCTTCGTGAGGTGGTGTTAGTCTCTTCACCCGGAGGTGAAGATGTCTTATCGAAGCTAGGCACTTTCGCGGGTGATTCTTGAGTCGGCTGTTCAAAAAGCGGCTTTGCATTTGGCTGCGGCTGAGATTTGGGTAACATACTCGTGATCCCAAAACCTGCTGTAGCTGCAACTAGGGCTACACCTATACCAATAAATACCTTAGATGACCCCAGCTTTTTAGCCAGTACAGTTTCCTTGGCGATGCGTGCGGGGCGCTGCACCAACGCAGCTGGTCTATGAATAGGATTTTGGGCAGTTTTCCCAATTAAAGTTACTGCTTGCTGGGCAGATACATTGACAGTTGGCACTGCATAAGTGGCTAAAGCTTGCGGTGTCACATTCCCCGTATTTCCAGGTAGTAGTTGTAACCACTCAGCAACTGTGGCTGGGCGAAAACGAGATTCCACTGCCATTCCGCGCATTACAGCTTGGTTGACAGCAGCGCTCAAATGTGGTTGCAGTTCGCGGGGGGAAGACATTTGCTCGCGATCGCGCAATAATGCTGGTATAGGAACTTGGGCAGTCAAGAGTGAATATAAGGTTGCTGCTAAACCATAAACATCAGTGGCGGGTGTGCGCGGCGCTTGCGTCAGATACTGCTCAATTGGAGAATAGCCCTCCGAAACCAGACCTGTGTGAGTCTGCCTGACACCGCCATTAAATTCCCTGGCAATGCCAAAATCAATCAATACTACTTCCTGCGTTCCTTGGCGTTGGATAATATTATCTGGTTTGACATCCCGGTGCAGCAAACCATTATTATGTACTACCTCCAAGGCTGCCCCAATTTGCCGGATGTAATGAATTGCTGTGGCTTCTGGCATTGGTATCCCTGGTAATACAAATGCGTCTCCCAAGGTTTCGCCACGAATGTATTCCATCACCATGTAAGGCAGTCCAGCTTCCACAAAAAAGTCACTAACTCGGACTATATTTGGGTGGATACACGTAGCTAATCTTCTGGCTTCATCTTGGAATTGACGCTCGAATTTCGCAAAATCAGGATGTTGTCGCAGCCGTTCATTGATGGTTTTCATCACCACCTCCTGACCCAAGTAGTGATGGGTAGCTTTAAATGTAATGCCAAAGCCACCCCGCCCTATTTCTTGGATTAGGGTATATTTTCCATCTTGCAAAATTGTGCCTGCTAACATAGAGAGTCCTGAGTCTTGAATGAGCAGATAACTAGCGAGTTTTGAGTCTTTAAGAGATTTCCAAAAATTTTCCCATATTTTTATCGGGCAGAGTTCATACCTGTTTATCCTACGGGATAATTTGGTTGTTAGACCTCTCCAAGTGAGAAAGACCTACGCATGGCATGATCACAAAAGTTTTATCTTTTTCATAGGATAACGCGGGAGTCAAGAAATACTGAAGTAGGAAAGAGGCTCAAGCTGTCTTTACATCCGTGATTTCATGGAGGAAGCATGACTAAACACGCTACTTGCTACAACGCCAAAGAGTAATTCTGTGACTCTACTTTAAAATACCAATTCAGTCATCTTTAAAATCAACGACTAATTGCATCATATAATAACCTAAAAATTAATGATTAACTAATATTTTAATTTAGAAAACCTCCTGTGAAGATTTGATATATATGTGGGATTATTTTCAGGATAAAATCAAGAGTTAATAACCAGTCTATTTCGGATATTTTAGTGAAACGCGAGACCATTTATTACCAACTCTTTAAGCGATTTCCTTGGTTGAGTTTTGAACTAGTTGATTACCGGACTGAACAGGCATAGAACTATCGATTTGAGTCTGTTGAGGTGAAAGAAACCGCCTTTCGGATTAATGGAGGGAGTCTTTTTACCTCCAGAGGGTGCAACACCTAAAATTATCTTTTTTGCAAAAGTTCAATTTCAGAAAGCGGAAAGTGCGGTCTTCTTCCAAGGGGACACGCTAAAAGCGATGGGGTCTCCCCAAGTAGAGTAACTTTCCAAGACAGATGAAGCTCTTTATCATCGCTTCTTTACTGAGTCGATGATGTATTTGAACCGGAATCAGTCTCAATACGATGACTGATATTGTGTGGTAATCTTCCCGAATCGCAGTTTAGAACCAAGTGATATAAGAACTCATCGAGTAGCGACCAAGTGCAGGGAGTTTATTTGGATGAGTTAGGCACTCCCAATATTCTGCCAATAGGCATCAATTTAATGCAGTTGACAATCGCCTCAGAGAAAGCGATCGCACAGCAAGCTCATCTATTAATTGAGCGGATACAATTATAGTCAACGGAGGCACTGCCAAAAAATGAAATAATAGATATCATTACCACAATTGCTGTTTACAAGTTTTCATCTTTGAGTAGAGGGGAAGTTTAAGCTATGCTAGGACTGACTTTAGATTGTTTGTATCCGTGCGGAAAAAGATTTTGTTTAAAGTTTTATTATACCAATTTTGGATTTTAGATTAAAAGTCTTGAACAAAAGGCTGTTCGGTGGAATTTTAAACAATACTACCTATCCGAAATTAGTGTTAGTTGTAGGGAAGTAAATAAATAGGGATAATACTAACTTCCAGCTTCTTCGCTGATTTCCCTATTTATACCTTTTACCCAAACAGACAGTTAATTTTGATATTTTGTTTCTTATGAGTAATGTATCTCGGTTATCCCTAGCTTCTAAATCGCAAGCTGCAACTTCTCGTTTGCGGTTACTTGTATTAAGTAATGGTCATGGGGAAGATGTAATTGCAGTTCGGATTTTGGAAGAACTCCAACGACAATCAAACCCACCAGAGATATTTGCTTTACCTCTAGTGGGTGAAGGACGTGCTTATCAACAGTTAGATATCCCCCTGATCGGTTCAGTCCGCACTATGCCTTCTGGCGGCTTTATTTATATGGATGGACGCCAATTAGTGGGGGATGTACGCGGTGGCTTATTGCAACTTACCCTCAGCCAGATTAAAGCTGTCCGTCGTTGGGTGAGTTCCCAAAAAAAATTAGGTAATAAAAGAGCGATTTTAGCAGTGGGAGATATTCTCCCCCTGTTGTTTGCAACTTTTAGTGGCGCTAATTATGCTTTTGTGGGTACGGCAAAATCAGAATATTATGTGCAGGATGAAGCTGGATTATTACCCCGAAAATCTCAAGGTGCGCGTTGGGAAAACTTTTCCGGTTCAGTTTACCATCCTTGGGAACGTTGGTTAATGAGTCGTCGCCGTTGTAAGGCGGTGTTTCCGAGAGATGCACTGACGACGGAAACATTAAAACAATGGCCAATTCGAGCTTTTAATTTGGGTAATCCCATGATGGATGGTCTAGAACCGACCTTTTCACGCCAACAATTTTATAGTCAGGATAGTCAGCAGCAAGAAACAGTTCGACCTTTAATGGTGACTCTTCTTCCTGGTTCCCGTCCACCAGAGGCATACACCAACTGGGAAACAATTATGATTGCCGTATCTGCTTTGATGGCAAGTTTCCAGCAGCGAGATTCGGTGTTTTACACTTCTGGCACAGTAGTATTTTTAGGTGCGATCGCTCCGACTTTAGACTCTAATATTTTATCCCAAAGTGTGCAATCCCAAGGCTGGCGCATTGAATCAGCATCTCCTATCCAAATTTCTGATCCAAATATCTTGACATTTAAACAAAGGAATGCGTATCTACTGCTGACACAACAAGCCTATAATAATTGCTTGCATTTGGGAGATTTTGCGATCGCAATGGCAGGTACAGCCACAGAACAGTTTATCGGTTTAGGGAAACCTGCGATCGCGATTCCCGGCAATGGTCCTCAATATAACCCTACCTTTGCTGAAGCTCAAAGTCGTCATTTAGGCTCATCTTTGATTTTAGTCAAACAGCCAGCAGAAGTTGCCAATATCGTCCAATCGCTCTTCAAAGATCCTGATATTTTGCAAATTATTGCCGAAAATGGTCTGCGACGCATGGGTAAATCGGGAGCTGCACTACGGATTGCAGAATGTTTACAGGAACGATTTTGAACCGGCATTGGGCATTGGGCACTTGTACTGACTTGTACTGAGCGGCGTCGTTGGCGCAGCCTAAGAAGAGAAGTAGCGTTCGCGTAGCGTCTCGTAGAGAAGTC
>NZ_JBTYKD010000280.1:0-10675 GCF_054880495.1 Nostoc sp. | reverse complement strand
TCCCAAATCAGAGGAGTATCAGTGTTTAGCTGACGTAAATTTATATGATTCTCCTGAATGTACACGTTTAGCAACTCAAGCCGCCTCTGGGCGACATTTATGGGTAACATCAAATCATCAAAATTCAGTGGTTGAGGTGTATTTATGTGAAGATGATTATTCTGGATGGCTATCGCTTTCCGATTTTGATTCATTACAATCTGCTACTCTACCTTATCAGGCTGCAACATTTTCTAAATCTGAGATTAAAAAACTCCTACCAGAGGTGATCGCCTTTACCCAAAAAGCGATGCAACAATCAAATTATTACCTTTGGGGTGGTACGGTTGGGCCAAATTATGACTGTTCGGGGTTGATGCAGGCGGCGTTTGCTTCGGTGGGTATTTGGCTACCTAGAGATGCCTATCAACAGGAAGGATTCACCCAACCAATTACTATTGCAGAATTAGCAGCCGGGGATCTGGTATTTTTTGGAACTAGCCAAAAAGCAACTCATGTCGGACTTTATTTGGCAGATGGTTATTATATCCATAGTTCTGGGAAAGAGCAGGGACGGGATGGTATGGGGATTGATATTCTCTCGGAACAGGGAGATGCGGTTAGTCAGTCGTACTATCAGCAGCTGCGAGGTGCTGGTAGAGTTTTTAAGAGTTACGAACCACAGAGACGCTGAGGACGCACAGATATATGAGGAGTAGGTTGGTTTATGAAGGCTTGACTGGGGAGAATGGGGCGATTTCAGCAATTGTCCCAGATGTTTCGGTGGTGGTACCGATACATAACGAGGTGGAAAGTTTGCCGCTTTTACTAGAGGCGATCGTATCTATTTTATCCTCTTGTCAGATAAATTATGAAATCATTTGTGTGGATGATGGTTCTACAGATGGTTCTGGGGAATTTCTCAAGCAAGAAGCGCAAATCCGCACTGATTTAAAGGCGGTAATTTTGCGTCGCAACTACGGACAAACTGCGGCTATGGCTGCGGGGTTTTATTATGCAGTCGGTAAAGCGATCGTTACTTTAGATGCTGATCTCCAGAATGATCCGGCTGATATCCCCATGTTATTAGCAAAGCTGGACGAGGGTTACGATTTGGTGAGTGGTTGGCGGCAAAAACGTCAAGATGGCGCCGTCAATCGGTTACTTCCTTCCAAAATTGCCAATTGGCTAATTCGCCGCACTACTAGCGTGAATATTCATGACTATGGCTGTTCGCTGAAAGCCTATCGTGCCGAACTGCTGGCAGATATGAACCTCTACGGGGAATTACACCGATTTTTACCTGCTTTGGCGTACATCGAAGGAGCTAGAATTACCGAAATCCCAGTGCGTCATCACGCCCGTCGTTTTGGTAGCAGTAAATATGGGATTTGGCGGACATTCCGCGTGTTGATGGATTTGTTAACCATTCTGTTTATGAAAAAATTCCTCACCCGCCCGATGCACGTTTTTGGGCTGTTGGGCTTGATTTCAATGGTTTCAGGGACTGCGATCGGAATTTACTTGACTTTCGTCAAATTAGCTTTAGGTGAGATGATTGGCAATCGCCCTTTGCTGATTTTAGCAGTTCTCCTGCTAGTAACTGGAGTGCAGTTGTTTTGCTTTGGACTTTTGGCAGAATTGCTGATGCGTACATATCATGAATCCCAAGGACGGCCTATCTATCGGGTGCGAGAGGTGGTAGCAAAAAATGTTGACTAAGGTAACAATGGGCATTGGGCACTTGTACTGACTTTGCCTGCCCTGAGCTTGCCGAAGGGTACTGAGGGACGCGTTGCCCTGAGCTTTGCCGTACCACTTCGTGGAAGCAAGCTACGCGTAGCGTCTCGTAGAGAAGGGTCGAAGTAGCGTTCGCGTAGCGTCTCGTAGAGAAGTCGTTGGCGCAGCCTCTCGTAGAGAAGTATTGGGCATTGAGAATTAATGAAAAAGAGAGGGAAAGCCCTAACAGTTGCTTCCTTTACCCCTATGCCGTAAAGGAACTTCCAAATAAATAAATACTCAACTACTTCTAGTAGGGTGGGCAGGAAAGCCCGCCCTAAATATGGGACGGGTGGGGACACCCATCCCACTAGAAAATTGGGGATGTTTTTATTATTGGGAAGTCCCCTAAAAGCTAGGAGTGAAGAATCAAAGTTCCTCACTCCTAACTTTCAACTTTTAACCTTCAAAAACGGGCGAGGAGGGATTTGAACCCCCGACACCGTGGTCCGTAGCCACGTGCTCTAGTCCACTGAGCTACACGCCCTCACCGATAATCAATATTAACACATTCTAACCAAATGACGCAAGATAATTTTCCATCTAATTTTGCCAACTTAACCCATTTAGATCACCAAGGACAGGCACAGATGGTGGATGTGTCTGGCAAAGTAGCCACCATCCGCCAAGCAGTAGCCGAGGCCAATGTGCGGATGCTGCCAGCCACCTTCGCTGCCATTCAAGCTGGAAATGTGCCAAAAGGAGATGTGTTAGCAACTGCAAGATTGGCTGGGATTATGGCAGCCAAGCAAACAGCCACTTTAATTCCTCTGTGTCATCCGTTGCCTTTGCAAAAAATCGCAGTTGAGATTATACCCGATCCGCAACTACCTGGTTATCAAATTCAAGCCACAGTCAAAACCAAAGCTGAAACTGGTGTAGAGATGGAAGCGTTAACTGCCGTTTCCGTGGCTGCACTGACTTTATACGATATGGCAAAAGCCTTAGAAAAGTCGATTCAAATTGAATCAATTCGTTTAATCAGTAAGAGTGGCGGAAAATCAGGAGATTATTCCGCGCCAAAGCAATAAAAATTCAAAATTAAAGACATTTTCAGACTCTTGTAGGACTTACGTAAACAATAGCCGAAATCATGATTTTCTTTTTAGGGGCAATACCCTGTGGTCAGCCTTCGTCTACATGAATTGCCCATACTAGCGTGTAGTTTTGCGCTAAACTGTCATTTGTCATTTGTCTTTTTTTCAACCTAATGACCAATGCCCCATACCCAATGACAATAATTAACAGTTGTGTCCCAAGTTGTTTTAGAAAACGTTTATAAAAGTTTTTCCTCGCGTCAAGGAGAAAGTGTGACCTCACAAACTCAATCTTCCCTCACGCTTGGGGAAAAAATTGATGCAGCGCCAGAGCGTGCGGGAAGTGTCAACGTCTTGCGGCGGATTAACCTGACGATCGCAGATGGGGAATTTATGGTGCTGGTTGGCCCTTCTGGTTGTGGTAAAAGCACCCTGTTAAGGTTAATCGCCGGGTTAGAAGTGATGACTGGAGGCAATATCTGGGTAGGCGATCGCTTGATCAATGACCTACCACCCAAGGAACGCGACATCGCAATGGTGTTTCAAAATTACGCCCTCTATCCTCACATGACGGTGTATGACAATATCGCCTTTGGGTTACGCCGTAGGGAATTAGGGAATAGGGAAAATCAGCATTCCCCACTCCCCAACTGGGGAGAAAATCTTTTTGTGGGGGCGACAAGAAAGTTACCTAAAGGACTCCGTTATATTTCTGACAAAGAACGGGCGGTGGATGAGCAGGTACGTAGTGTTGCTCAACTGTTGCAAATCGAAACATTGTTGAATCGCTTACCCAAACAGCTTTCTGGGGGACAAAGACAACGGGTTGCATTGGGAAGGGCGATCGCGCGTGACCCGGAAGTATTTTTAATGGATGAGCCACTTTCTAACTTAGATGCCAAACTGCGGGCAGAAACTCGCGCCCAAATTGTCAAATTGCAGCGCCAATTGGGGACAACGACAATTTACGTTACCCATGATCAAACAGAAGCGATGACAATGGGCGATCGCATTGCAATTATGTCTGAGGGTAAAATTCAGCAAGTTGCTTCTCCCCTAGAACTTTACAACCGCCCTGCCAACCTTTTTGTAGCAGAGTTCATTGGTTCACCACCGATGAATTTTATTCCTGTAGAATTTCATGCGCCGCAATTAATTACCTATTCCCAGTTTCGTTTCACCCTTCCACAAATCTGGGGAAATGCCCTACAAAAATATGATCGCAAAACTCTAATTTTAGGTATTCGCCCCGAACATTTAAACTTGAGTATGCCTGCCACGAAAAATCTCCCAGTGCAAGTAGATTTGGTAGAGAATCTCGGCAACGATTCCTTTCTCGCTGTTAAAATTGCTGAACCCGGATCTCAACCTACTACTACAGCTAATTACCTACAAGTGCGAATACCACCAGACCGATTTGTACAAGCTGGTGAGCAATTATGGTTATCACTAACTCCAGAGAAAATTCACTTTTTTGACCCAGAAACTGAGTTAGCGATATTTCCCTAGAATCAATCATTTAGTAATTACTAAGGAACTGACAAATAAATAAAACATCCCAAATTTTCTTGTGGGATGGGTGTCCGCACTACGTGCCGCTACGCGAAGCTATTTTCAGGTAAATAGACCACGCGGTAGGGGCACAGCAATGCTGTGCCCCTACGACAGATGTGGTTCAAATACATGAAAACTGCTGTAAATATGCGTTACCCGGAACCCTTGTAGAGACGTACCAACGCTACGTCTCTCCATTCTTTTTCGGAGATGTCTATTACGAAGATAAGGAAATCATTTACTTTGAAGTAGTTCAGCGCAGGGCAAACGCATCTAAATTGTGATCAAGTAGTACATTTAAACTAGATAATCGGTTGCGATCGCTAATACTGAGGTAAAAAAAGTAGCCTTGATATTAAATATATTATTTACAACTTTTTTATAAAGTTGCTGGTGCATGGTTTTTTACCCTTTTGTCGCCTGTTCTCTTTACAGGGGTTTCACATTTATTAATCCCAAAACGGTGTATATTCTCCCCAAGACTTATTAATGGGAGAATTGAGATCAATTGCAGATGAGGCTGATAACACTAATTGCGCCATATCTAAAGCTAGTCGCCAGTCTAATAAGCCGTGATAAGCAAGGTTTTGATAATCTCGCAAACATAAGTTGCATGATGTATCACAGGCGTTTCCATGTGGCTGATTTATCCACTTGCTGGCAATGCTACTAACCCGCATTTCTCACAAGTCCTGCGATCGCACTCCTCGTAATCCTTACCCAGAAAATGTTTTGGGCATTTTTGATCGGTTATTTTTTGACGCAGTATGAAAAACCGGAATCTAGACTTCATAAGGCTTTGAGAATTGTGGTGAGAAATCCGGGCTAAGAATATTGGGATTCGCCAAATCCATCAATTTTTTAAATTATTTTGGCATTAGGACTTAGGGACTTCCAAATAAAAAAATATCCAACTATTTATTGTGGGGTGGGCGTCTCGCCCGCCCAGTAACCAAAGGCTCTCGTGTCGCCCACCCCACAAGTAGTAGTAATTTATTTCTTGGAAGTCCCTTATGCATTAACATTCCTACTAATACGGATAGCGGCTAAAATGGTGGTGCATAAAAAAGCAACTCCTTTGGGTAATCCTTGCGAATCATGCCCTTTTAAATGTTGCAAATTAACCCGTCCCTCAAAGATGACTTTTCTTCTCACTACTGTGCAGAAGTCATATTACAAAGGTATAATAGTTACGAATATATACGTAATTTAACTTAAGTTATTACTCGTTTATCTAACGTAAATTATCAACAAAAAGAATTTTTGATGCCTTAAAATAACTGAAATTTTAAGTATAAAATATTACATAATTAATGAAGGTTTGAACAAATATCATATTTTAGTTGGCGATCGCTAAAATTAAGTACCCAGAAACCGATTAACACGAGATAATAATAAACTCACACTACCCTTGGCTGTTATCCCATCGCCGATTTGTTCTGGCTTGGTTTAGGTAATTCACTTCGCAGTCATAGGGTGGAATTTTGCAAGTAGTTCTGAACCAAATCATGAAAACATCTACCGAATTGCTAGCCCGCCTGGAGTATTATTACCAGCAAATCAAAATGATCATCCTGACTCGGCAGAATCCAATTACTGGTTTACTACCTGCGAGTACAGCGATTACAGCCCACGGCGATTATACTGATGCCTGGGTACGAGACAACGTTTACAGCATTTTGGCAGTTTGGGGTTTAGGACTTGCATACCGTAAGATTGACGACGACAAAGGACGCACTTATGAACTAGAACACAGTGTAATCAAACTGATGCGCGGGTTGCTATTTGCGATGATGCGACAGGCTCATAAAGTAGAGACATTTAAACATACTCAGTCGCTACTGGATGGACTGCACGCTAAATATAATACTGCGACTGGCGATATTGTTGTTGGTGATGACGAATGGGGACATTTGCAACTAGATGCCACATCTATATTTTTACTGATGTTGGCGCAGATGACCGCAGCCGGATTGCAAATAATTTATACGATTGATGAAGTGAATTTCGTCCAAAATTTGGTTTACTACATTGGACGAGCTTACCGCACCCCAGATTATGGCATTTGGGAACGTGGTAATAAAATTAATCGTGGTAGTGCTGAGTTAAACGCTAGTTCCGTAGGTATGGCAAAAGCTGCTTTAGAAGCTATCAACGGACTGGATTTATTTGGTGTGCGTGGTAGTCAAGCATCGGTAATTCATGTGCTGCCAGATGAAATCGCCCGCGCCCGGATTACTTTAGAATCACTATTACCGAGAGAATCTGGTTCCAAAGAAATTGATGCAGCACTGTTAAGTATTATTAGTTATCCTGCCTTTGCAGTCGAAGATTTGGAGTTACGCGATCGCACCTTTAACGATATTATCAATAAACTGGCAGGTAAATACGGCTGCAAACGCTTTCTGCGTGATGGACACCAAACCGTTTTAGAAGATCATCAACGCTTACACTACGAACCGTGGGAACTTAAGCAATTTGAACATATTGAATGCGAATGGCCGTTATTTTTCACTTATTTAGTTCTAGATGGATTATTTCGCGGCGAGCAAGAGCAAGTTAAAAAATACCAAGAGATTTTAGAATCATTACTTATAGAACAAGATGGCTTACATTTATTGCCAGAACTTTATTATGTTCCAGCCGAAAACATAGAAGCCGAAAAATTAGCACCCCAAACGCAACCACGTTTACCCAATGAAAACATTCCCTTGGTGTGGGCGCAGAGTTTATATTTTCTCAGTGAAATGTTGAGTGAAGGGTTACTGGCGGTTGGTGATATCGACCCTTTAGGAAGACATTTGTGTGTGGGAAAACAGCGCGAGGCATTGGTTCAAATTGCTTTATTAGCAGAAGATGAAGATTTACAGACAAAACTAAAAGTTCACGGTATTGAGACACAAACGCCTACCCAAGTAGAACCGATTCAGGTGAGAAAAGCTGAAGAATTTTCCGCTATTTATACCCAAATTGGAAGTAACAATAAACTTGGTTTAACTGGGCGTCCAGCGCGGCGGTTGCGGAGTTTAACAACATCTAGAATCTTTCGGATTCGCGGCGAAACAATTGTATTTCTGCCTTCATTTTCTGACTCTCAACAGTTTTACTTAACCCTTGATTACCATTTTTTGGTAGATCAAATTAGAAGCGAACTAGCTTATATTCAAAAATATTGGAACGATTTAGGGCGTCCTACTCTGACTTTAATGTTGACGCATACCATGTTAGAAATCGGTTCTGAGGCATTACTAGAATTAATGCAAGAACTGAAAGATGGTGTTTGTAACGGTGTGCGGGTGAAATTAGGGCGGCTAAATCAGCTAATGCTGACATCTGGAATCCAAAGAATTGATTTTCTCCCAAATGCAGAATTTTCGCGATCGCCAGTGAAAAATGCTAGCCCACGTTGCTATTATTTGGCTTATCATCCTGAGAAAAACTGGCGCTTAGGAAATACCCAAGAATTTCAGATGGAATGCGAAACCAACTTTGGGTTATTACTTTCTCACTTAGGCTCATCAGAGAATATCTACGAGCAAATTGAGTTATTGCAAACTTTAACTCGCTTGCAGGGAATGCAATTTGATACGGGGTACGGTGAACCAGGATATCCCGTCACCGTAGCTGATTTACTAGATGAAGTTTACACCAAAGCTGGAGATTTAGCTATTTGGGCAGTAGTACGCCAAGCTGCGGGGTTACGGCTTATGGTTGATATCAGCCTATCAGATGCAGTGACGAGTATTTTGGTACGGGGTAAGCAAATTGCTGTGGGTAAAGCTTACAGTGAAGCGTCCTTGATTACCGTACCCATGTCCCATAATGAAATTGCCGATAAAATTAATCATTTTTGTCGTGAGGATATACGCGATCGCGTCCTCACCCAAGAGATTTTAATCTATCTTGGTATCTTGATTCGCTCAGAATCCGAACTATTTCAAGGACTACTAACGCTGAGAGTCGGCTATCTCATCTTATTGATCACCAGCGAACTAGCGCGGGAATTGCATGTCACTCAAGATGAAGCTTATGATCACTTAATGCAACTTTCACCCTTTGAAGTAAAAATGCGCTTGCGTCAGGTATTAACTGGATATACTGGTATGAGTAACCTGTTGCGCCAGCAAGAATCACTGCACGTCAAGCAAAAAGAAAGTGATATTGCTTGGGTGGTGTCACCAGCAATAGAAGAAGAAATACAAGTAATACCAGGCGGTTGGCGGCGGTTTCGCCAAGCCGAGGGTGCGACGGGGCGCGTACCAAAAGAATTTTTTAAGCAAGTTTGGCTATTAATGCAACATTGCAAGGGTCTAGTAATTGGCGATAAACTAGAGCGCCGCAATCGTTTAGATAGTGAGATAATGTTGTCAGAAATGACAGCAGGTGAAAGAAATTTTGCTCTCTTGGTTGAGCATTTGCTGAATAAAATCGAAGCTCCAGAATATCGCCAAGTTAATATTGAAGCATTAAGAGAATTAGCTGCGATCGCTGCCAATAATCCTAACCTGCAAATCGAAGGATATATAGTATTAGATGTGTTGATTGGTCATGCAGTGCGATTAGCATGGTTAGAAAACCATACTCATCGCAGCGATCGCTATGATGAGGATAAGGCTAGTGCGTGGCGATCGTTTTACAATACTTCTCCTAGAGATTGCGTTAGTTATATTTTAAAGGCTTTCCGCTTTTTAACAGAGTTTGTGAAAGATTTTTAAACGCAGAGGAACGCAAAGGAAACCGTAGAGGATGAGAGAGAATGAGTTGAGTGGGGTGATTATTGGTTGTGCGATGAGGATGCATACTGCTTTGGGGCCTGGTTTGTTGGAATCGGCTTATGAGGTGTGCTTGGATTAGGGACTTCCAAAGAATAAATGAATCAACAAAAACCAAGAAACTACGCTCAAACAATAATGATAATCATTAGACCTATCCACAAATAAAGCTTAAAATAGCTGAAACCCTTACCTAGCAAGCTTTTTAGCTAAAATGAAACAATAATCTCTAAAACCCTGTCCAGGGCTAGGTTTCAGGCAAATAAAGTTCTCATTTCCGGATAAGTTTATTGGAAGGGCGGAGAAAGCGGTTGCCGTAGAAACTGCGATCGCGTCCTTGCTTAAGCATGGCTACGATCTTGACGCTGCCGACAAATCAAAGACAATTGGAGTGATGTCTCCTTTTTCGCATCAAGCCAACGCGCTGAGGTATAGACTCTCTAACCGTTGGCGAAACTTTTCGTGGGATGATATTGGCACAGTTCACACCTTTCAGGGGGGAGAAAAAGCAGCTATTATCTTCTCTCCTTACCAGTGCCACCAAGAGCATAGTTTTTGGTTCCTTAACGGGAAACCTAATTTACTGAATACAGCCGTTAGTAGGGCAAGGAAATTGTTTATTTTGGTGGGTAATCTCAGGGAACTAGAATTAGCTGGCGGTGAAACCAAGCGGTTAGTTGAACACATTCGGCAACATGGAGAGATTCGCACTCTTCGTGAGCCTTGAATGTATGGCATCAGCAACGGTTTTTTGTAACTGAGATGGCACTACCCCATGAATTTGGTTAAGCTTGCTTGAGGGTCTATGTCGATGAGAAGGACGCGGTGTTCTCGTTTGAAGAGGTGGTATCCCAAATTTTGGGTCAGTGTCGATTTGGCGACACCACCCGCCTGGTTCAACAAGGCAATAATGCGGCATTGTTTGTCAGAAGTTGACACTGGCTTTTGTTCCTAGAAGATACGTTGAGGTTTGGTCAACCGACTCGGTTTTAGTTTCCGGTTTATTGAAGTGTATCAGAAGAATATAAGTTCTAGGGGACGGGAGTAAAGCAACCCTCAAACCTTATTACGCCCTCAGATGAAAATACAGTTAGCAAAGTTGGGGTTTAGAATATGGTTTAAAACAAAGTAAGAATGAATTAGGTTGGGCAGATTTTCATTTAACTCATTATCCACAAATTGAGAAGTGGTGGGAAATTGTTTGTAGTGCTTATTTAATGGTTAGTCTTCATTCCGAACAACTGCTTAAATTACCACCATCAATCGCTGGGAAAATGGACATGCGATGCCCTCGCCGCTAGCACTGAAGCAGATTGACACCTTACTGAACCAGTTGTGCAATTCATCGGATGTGGCTTTACGGGAACACAGCCAGACGATTCGAGAAAAATATTTCTCATTGGAGGAGGCAAAAGCATGAGTGCAGCCCGTTGCCAGAATGCTGACATTGGCGTTGACGTTGACTATGACGAGTGCGCCAATGCGGTGGGTTAGAACCCGATTATCATCCATCGCTCATTACCAACTCCAACCCTGCTCCCTGCCCTCGCTGCT
>NZ_JBTYKD010000279.1:0-6695 GCF_054880495.1 Nostoc sp. | reverse complement strand
AAATATGGATTGGTTATTTCCACTTCGTTCCAATAACCCGCTCTGATCCCTACCCTACTAAGAGTTGAGGGTAGGGACTGCCGCGATACGTTCAAAATTTCACCACTGCCATGCCCAATAATCTCGTCAAAGTTATCAGCGATCGCTCTTGCAGATCAATTGGGTTCTATAATCGGCAAGTATGTATTTGCAGGGTCTGTCTTACTTGCGTTGCACAAGCTCTTAGACCCCAAGACCGCAATGCACCGCTAAATCCCCGTTAAAAAACTGTACCCCAAGCGTAGACATGAGGGCATAGCTTCCGACTTCCGACTTATTTAAATATCAATCCTAGTATTAGTGACAAAAGTAACCGTTTTAACATGACTTTGTATACAGGTGGTGCCTGATTATTCCGATTACATTAAGAATATACAAATCACGTAATGCAAGGCAGATTAAAGGATATATGAATCGCTTAAAATCTATTCTTCTTGGAAGCTTATTAGCTGCTGCTTCAATTGCGGCTCTTTCTCAAAATGCTAATGCTGCTGAATTCAAATCTGAGCATGAGCATTTTAATCGTAATACTGTAGCTTTTAATAACAGCAAAACCCAACACGAACGTATTGCTCGTGAACAACGCGCTCGTGAATTCCGTCAACGCCAAGCTCGTGAACAACGCGCTCATGAATTGCATCAACGCCAAGCTCGTGAACAACGCGCTCATGAATTGCATCAACGCCAAGCTCGTGAACAACGCGCTCATGAATTGCGTCAACGCCAAGCTCGTTTGAATCACTAAGAAAAAAAATTTTCCCTCAGATTACGTTAGGAGAGTAGCAATACTCTCCTTTTTTTTTGCCATAAATCTGCTCAAATTAATGCCCAAATTATTTTACTTCGCTATCAGTTTTTATCAATGCTTCCAACTGTGCTAACAACTTTTCTACTTTGGATTTTTTCTTCGGCTCATCCCACACTTTAGCTTTCTTGAAGCGTTGGAACGTATTATCAACACGCTCTTTTATTGATGCTGATTCTGTTTGCTCTGATGACTCTGATTGAGTAGCAGACTCAATTTCTTAAATCTTAAGCTTGATTTCGCTCAATGATAGATTTAGGACTTTCGTCTCTAAGAGTAACTGGTTTCTTCTTTCCTCATTTTTAACTCGTGCGATCGCCTTTGCCTTGGTATATTCGATTTGCCCAGAACGCAGTAAGTAGGAAGGCACAATTAAATATAAGATAAAACCTCACCCTCAATCCCTCTCCGAACTCACGGAGAGGGAAGCCGGAGGCAGAGTAAGGTTTTATACTTAATTTGACCCACTTACTTATATTCTCCGTATTTACTTATCTTAATATAGTTGGTTTTTTTGCTGCCCACCTACTTAAACCCCAAAATTTCTCTTTAAAATCAAGGCTTACAGGCGATTATAAACTCAATTTCAGAACTAAGACTCAAATGGTAATCATAATGCCTGTTATTATTGCCCAATAAGGATTTCAAACTTATTTGCAGACATTTTTAACATAATAGGTACGGAAGAGCCTAATTTTATTTTAGAAGCTCTTTTTTATACAGCTTCATATGAAATTGGTATTAACCTCTCACTGATGGGAAAAGTCAGTAGTGCCATTCTAGTATATTTACTGATTACATGAAGTTTTAATATAGGTAATTATGTAGCAAGTAACACGCCATATTATGGAGTTAAGTAATGGGTTTTTAGCTTTTAGTGATAGAAGAAATACGATAACAGTAATGAATGGCACAGAAACTAATTAAAGGTTAGTTTCAGGAAATTTGAATAAAAATTGTACATCATAGTTGTATATAAATATTAGGAGAAGTAAAAATGGCATCTATTTTTTCAGTTCATGAATTATCTATTGTTTTGCTCATCCATAATCAAAATCCGACTCTGTTAAACTTGGATTTCCTGAAATATAGTGGTATTGTACCTCAAGATTGGGAGTTGGCTAATGATCCCGTTTTGACAGCAAATTTATCCCAAGTCATGTTTCAGAACGGGTTAAGGATAATTGCTGATACTAATCGCACTATTTTTACAGAAATTATCGTCGGGAAATCACTCAGTGATATTGTGGTTGCTCAAGTTGCCAAACTCTATGTTCAGATATTATCTCATGCAGAATATAAGGCATTAGGTATTAATCCTGAAGGATTTGCGACTTTTCCCGATCACCCTGAAATTGCCCAAAATTATATATCTAAAAGTCTACTATCTTCTCAACGGTGGCTAGAGTTTGGTAACACAGTTCCCAGGGTTGATCTGAATATTTCCTACACATTGGACGAGGGAACGCTAAATCTTAAAGTTGGTCAGGGATTTCTACGGCAAGACAATGGGGAAGCTATGACACCGGTAGTGACGTGTTCTGGAAATTTTGAATATGTCTTGCAACAGATATCACCATCCGAAAAGTCAGCTATTTTATGTAACTATCTAGATCGATGGCAATTGAATGTAGAAAGCTTTACACATTTGATTAAAAATCAATTCCTTCAAGAATTGAATACACCATTAATAGCAGGCAGTATTATAGATCCACTAATAGGTAAGCCTGTTGAAATTTTGCTGAGGTAAACAAAGAGAATTACGTTGGTTAAATAACTACAAAAACACTAATAAAATTATCCAAGTTTTGGTTGATTTTTTTCAATTAGTTAGCATTTTCCCAAGTGAATTGAACTTGATATTTTCATCACAATCATGAAATAACAAACACAGAAATATTTTTATGAAGATTCCAATTCCACCTATTTACTGGTATACGATAAAACAACCTATACAGGGGCGTTATCGTAAATTACTGATTTTACTATTGACCAGACTACTGTTGCCGACAGGACTGATATATACAACAATTCCTACTGTCCAAGCTCAAAATGTCAGAATCATACCGAATGGTACTGGTGGGACATTTACAAATAATACCCAGGGTATCAATGCAAATGCTATTGGTGCAGGAGCAAGCGCTCAAAGTCAGGATTCAATAGCTGTAGGTACTAATACAATAGTATCAACAGGTAGTTCAACTGGTGCAATAGCTATTGGTGCTAATGCTTCTGTAAATGCTACTGTTTCCTCTTCTGGTGCAATAGCTATTGGTCAATCAGCCAGTGTAAGTTCAACGAATGCAACGGCAGTTGGGAAGTCATCACAAGCAGGTACTAATGCAACAGCAGTTGGAAATAGCACTAATGCATCGGGTAGTTCATCTACGGCATTAGGAGATACTGCAACAGCACAAGGTAATAATTCAGTTGCAGTTGGTAGCAATGCTACTACTAGCAGCGGTGCTACTGGTGCGATCGCTACGGGGAATAGTGCTAGTGCTGGAGCCAACAATGCAATTGCTACAGGTAATGGAGCCAATGTTGGGAGTGGAGCAGTAGGTTCTACAGCCATAGGTCAAGGTGCAACTGTCGCTGCCAGTGTCACTAATGCGATCGCTACAGGAACATCTGCTACTGTCGGAGCCGGAGCCAACGATGGCATTGCTACAGGTAAAGGAGCCAATGTTGGGGCTGCGGCAGCAGATGCGATCGCCACAGGTACTAATGCTACGACTGGAGGTAGCAACTCAATTGCTACAGGTAATGGAGCCAATGTTGGGGCTGGAGCAACAGGTTCTACAGCAATAGGTCAAGGTGCAACTGTCGCTGCCAGTGTCACTAATGCGATCGCCACAGGAACAAGTGCAACTGTTAGTACTGGGGCAACAAGTTCTACAGCTATTGGTCAGAGTGCAACTGTTGGAGCAAGTGCAACGAATTCTTTGGCAATTGGTCAAGCTGCAAAAGTCAATTCAGGTGCAACAAGTTCTACAGCTATTGGTCAGGGTGCAACTGTAGCAGCTAATGCCATTAATGCCATTGCCACAGGAACAAGTGCTAATGCTGGAGCCAACTATGCAACAGCTACAGGTTATCAGGCAACTGCTGGAGCCAACTATGCAACAGCTACAGGTTATCAGGCAACTGCAAGTGGAGGAGGTT
The DNA here is from genome assembly GCF_054880495.1 of Nostoc sp. Taxonomy (NCBI): domain Bacteria; kingdom Bacillati; phylum Cyanobacteriota; class Cyanophyceae; order Nostocales; family Nostocaceae; genus Nostoc; species Nostoc sp. Next base: position 2,686 of record NZ_JBTYKD010000279.1, on the reverse strand, counting down.
CAATTGCTACAGGTACAAATGCTCAAGCTACTGGTACCAGTGCAGTTGCTACGGGTACAGGTGCTCAAGCTACGGGAAGTCTAGCCACTGCTACAGGTGATCTAGCTACTGCCAGTGGTAATGAGTCCTCGGCTTATGGTGATAATTCTAAAGCTTCAGGGACTTCAGCTACGGCTGTGGGAGATACGTCTCTGGCGAGTGGTAACAGTTCCTCTGCTTTCGGTGCTGGTGCAACTGCAACAGGCGCAAACGCTCTAGCTCTTGGGGTTGGTACTTATAATACTACAACTAACCAATTTCAACAAATTGCTACCGCATCAGGTGCTAGTTCCATAGCTGCTGGTAACACTGCCACTGCTAGTGGTGCTAATGCCATTGCTACAGGTACTAATGCAACGTCTAGTGCGAACAATGGGATTGCCACAGGTAATGGAGCAATTGTGAATACTGGGGCAGTCGGTTCCACAGCTATTGGTCAAGGTGCAACTGTGGCAGCTAACGCCACTAATGCCATTGCCACAGGCACAAGTGCGAATGCGGGAGCTAACAGTGCCACAGCTATAGGTAATGCAGCTCAAGCCACAGGTACATCAGCGTCAGCTTATGGTAACGGCAGCAATGCTAGTGGGTTAAATTCCACAGCATTGGGTAACGGGTCAACAGCATCAGGTGCGAGTGCCATTGCTACTGGTGACACCGCCACTGCTAGTGGACAAAATGCCATTGCTACAGGTACTAGTACCCTAGCGAATCAACAAAATGCCACAGCTATAGGCAACACTGCTAAAGCTACAGGCACATCAGCGTCAGCTTATGGTAACGGCAGCAATGCTAGTGGGTTAAATTCCACAGCATTGGGTAACAGGTCAACAGCATCAGGTGCGAGTGCCATTGCTACTGGTGATACCGCCACTGCTAGTGGACAAAATGCCATTGCTACAGGTACTAGTGCAACGTCTAGTGCGAACAATGCGATCGCTACAGGTAATGGAGCAATTGTGAATACTGGGGCAGTGGGTTCCACAGCCATTGGTCAAGGTGCAAGTGTGGCAGCTAACGCCACTAATGCCATTGCTACAGGCACAAGTGCGAATGCGGGAGCTAACAGTGCCACAGCTATAGGCAACATTGCTAAAGCCACAGGTACATCAGCGTCAGCTTATGGTAACGGCACTACTGCTAGTGGATTAAATTCCACAGCATTGGGTAACGGGTCAACAGCATCAGGTGCGAGTGCCATTGCTACTGGTGACACCGCCACTGCTAGTGGACAAAATGCCATTGCTACAGGTACTAGTGCAACGTCTAGTGCGAACAATGCGATCGCTACAGGTACTAGTGCAATTGTGAATACTGGGGCAGTGGGTTCCACAGCCATTGGTCAAGGTGCAAGTGTGGCAGCTAACGCCACTAATGCCATTGCTACAGGCACAAGTGCGAATGCGGGAGCTAACAGTGCCACAGCTATAGGCAACATTGCTAAAGCCACAGGTACATCAGCGTCAGCTTATGGTAACGGCACTACTGCTAGTGGATTAAATTCCACAGCATTGGGTAACGGGTCAACAGCATCAGGTGCGAGTGCCATTGCTACTGGTGACACCGCCACTGCTAGTGGACAAAATGCGATCGCCACAGGTACTAGTGCAACGTCTAGTGCGAACAATGCGATCGCTACAGGTACTAGTGCGATTGTGAATACTGGGGCAGTGGGTTCCACAGCCATTGGTCAAGGTGCAAGTGTGGCAGTTAACGCCACTAATGCCATTGCTACAGGCACAAGTGCGAATGCGGGAGCTAACAGTGCCACAGCTATAGGCAACACTGCTAAAGCCACAGGCACATCAGCGTCAGCTTATGGTAACGGCAGCAATGCTAGTGGGTTAAATTCCACAGCATTGGGTAACGGGTCAACAGCATCAGGTGCAAGTGCCATTTCTACTGGTGACACCGCCACTGCTAGTGGTGCTAATGCCATTGCCACAGGTACTAGTGCCCTAGCGAATCAACAAAGTGCCACGGCTATAGGTAATACAGCTCAAGCTACAGGCACATCAGCGTCAGCTTATGGTAACGGCAGCAATGCTAGTGGGTTAAATTCCACAGCATTGGGTAACGGGTCAACAGCATCAGGTGCGAGTACCATTGCTACTGGTGACACCGCCACTGCTAGTGGACAAAATGCGATCGCCACAGGTACTAGTGCAACGTCTAGTGCGAACAATGCGATCGCTACAGGTACTAGTGCAATTGTGAATACTGGGGCAGTGGGTTCCACAGCTATTGGTCAAGGTGCAACTGTGGCAGCTAACGCCACTAATGCCATTGCTACAGGCACAAGTGCAACGTCTAGTGCGAACAATGCGATCGCCACAGGTACTAGTGCGAATGCGGGAGCTAGTAGTGCCACAGCTATAGGTAATACAGCTCAAGCTACAGGCACATCAGCATCAGCTTATGGTAACGGCAGCAATGCTAGTGCAACTAATGCCACAGCATTGGGTAACGGGTCAACAGCATCAGGTGCGAGTGCCATTGCTACTGGTGACACCGCCACTGCTAATGGACAAAATGCCATTGCTACAGGTACTAGTGCAACGTCTAGTGCGAACAATGCGATCGCCACAGGTACTAGTGCGAATGCGGGAGCTAGTAGTGCCACAGCTATAGGTAATACAGCTCAAGC
>NZ_JBTYKD010000278.1:0-3642 GCF_054880495.1 Nostoc sp. | reverse complement strand
CCAGGCGATCGCCAATACCATTTTGAAAAATCTTTGCAACAAATGCATCGGCTGTAGGGGCATACATCTGTACGCTATTAGCAATGTATCTATAGAACTAGTATTTGATTTTTGAAATGCACGTAGTGGACCCTCTAGGCTAAAATAGTGCATTAGACGTAGGTTGGGTGGAGCGGAGCGCAACCCAACTGATTATCAGGATGTTGGGTTACGCAAGGCCTCCACCCAACCGACAATTTTTTTGCAACATCATTAAACTAAGAATTATATACCTAAAAGGTGTGAGATTTTCAAGTAATAACGTTGACTTTACCAGTATCAATATCGTAACAAGCGCCAACAATTTTTAGTTTGCCTTCATGGAGCAATTTAGCTAAAATTGTTGAGCTTTCCTGCAATTTTTCAGCCTGATACTTAATGTTGGCTATAACTGCATCCTGCATATTATCACCCGTTCTGAACTTTACCCTTTCTAGAGATGGTTTAATGCGCTCAATAATCAAACCAATTCTGCCAGGAAGTGGTTGGTTTTTGATTGCTTCTGCTACTGCACCGCATCTTCTATGACCCAGAACGACAATCAATTGCGAACCCAATACTACTGTAGAATATTCCAGACTACCTATAATCGTGTCACTGACGACATTACCTGCAACTCGCACGACAAACAAATCTCCAAGTCCTTGATCGAAGACGATTTCCGCAGGTACTCTAGAATCTGCACAGCCCAATATTGCGGCAAAGGGATATTGAGCTTTTGCAACTAATCGCAGATGTTCTAATGATTGATCGGGATATTTGCGTTTTTGATGGATAAATCTTTGATTACCATCAAGCAAGCGTCTGACGGCTTCATTCGGACTGATGGGATTAGAGTTAACTGGATGAATATCAGCAACAACAGTTTGCTGTGGATTCCAAAAGCTATCACCAAAAGCAGTAGCTGCAATACCTACCACACTGGCGAATTTTAAGAAATCACGTCGCCCGACAAATCCATTAATTCGACTCATCAATCTACCTGACAACAAAGCTGCTCTCAGGAAGATATCAGAGTTAAGCAAGATGCAAGAGTACCTAATTACACGATTTAAGAGTCATTTAATCTTCACATTGCATGGGAATTTAGAAAATATATACTGTACAGATTAACTATTATATAAGTCACGTAAATTTGATATGATTTGTCAAATTTAAAGCCAGGATTAGCCATAACTAGGGGAGTTTTTTCTGAAATATTAATATTCTAATTACGAAAGAGTATAATTCGTCTCAAAGTTTCAGGAAGTTGTGGGATTGGCAGCTGAGAACGATCGCATCAGTGCCTTAATCACCGCAGCACGGCAATTTTCCTGGCAAGCCGCCAAAGCTGGTCAAAATCCGCCACACGCCGTAACCCAATGGCAACAAATAGAAAATTTGTCGATAGAGGCAATTGAGCGGCTCAAAGAAATTCCTTCAGAGGACGTGGTTGGTTATACCGAAGCACAGAAGTTATTAGCAATTTATGAGGCTAATTTAGGTCAAGTTAAGGTTAGGCGGCAAGCTGAGGCAGATGCTGGGGAGGCTTTGGAGTCGGCGTAAGGAGAAATAAAAAGCTTGCTGGCTTCAATTCCTGCTAATGCTGATAATATCGAGCGCAATCAAATGTTGAGCCAATTGCAGAGTATTATTAATCAATTAGAAAAGGTGCAAAATGGCACAACAGCCTATCTGAAAGCTCAAGATTTACTACTGTCGGCAAATAATAAACTAAAGCAGCTACAGGTTAAATAAATGGTGGCGATCGCTTTGGTATGATCCCCTTGCCTAACTATGTTTTTTCTGTTTGATTTCTAGCCAGTTGTGGTGAAGCGGTGACGTTTGCGCTGCATCCACGTTAAGGTGGTTCGGAGAGCGTGGGCGTCAACAACTGGCCGTTGGGTGGGATTTTTGAGACGGGAATCCATCCCTGTAGAATTTTCTCAATGTCCCTGTAACCCTGCTGATATCTCAATTAAAACTGCAAGAGAAAAATTTTGGATGCCAAATTGCCAAAAGCACTCAACATCATTACTAATTCGTAATTCGTCAAAACTTACGCATTGACAAAGTAGACCAAAAATGCAGCAAGGGGGCAAGAGAAAAACAGGCGATGCCTAAGCTAATCACTAGGGACTTTAACCTGTTCGTAATTAAGAATTAAGAATTGTTTATGGAGGGTTTTGGCAGATCCGAATAATTTATGTTTTGGTCATTTTTTCCTGAATGAATGTCCTGTTTTACCTTTCTAGTCGCTGTAGATGTGATTAGGAAACGCAAGGATTATTGGGGAGAATTCTTTGAGCATCGAAAACGACGGTCGCGGCAGTGGCAGGAAGTATGATGGTTTTTGTATTACTTATAGATAGCGTCGGCGCAGCCCAACCTAGCGATCGCTATCGCCTGGTAAAGCCCCCATATTAAACTGGTGTTATGTTGAATGGGGCAAGAGTGCTTAAAAAGGGTTAATGTCTGTTACCTGCTCCCAAATATAGCTCACCCACTTTCGGGTCATTCAACAATTCTTCACCAAGGCCGGAGATCGCATCGCGTCCCGACTCCAGTACATATCCGCGATTAGCCATCTCTAAAGCCTTACGGGCATTTTGTTCTACTAATACGATCGCAGTACCCGCCTGATTAATTTGTTTAATCTGCTCAAACACTTGTGTCACCAAGATGGGGGATAAAGCAGCAGATGGTTCATCTAAAATCAGCAAACTAGGTTCCAACATCAAAGCTTTCCCCATCGCTAGCATCTGGCGTTCTCCTCCAGAGAGAGTACCAGCGCGTTGACGACGGCGATCGCTTAGTCTGGGGAACATAGTAAATATTTTATCTTTAATTGGTTTTAGGGGAACGTTAAGCACAAAAGCACCCATCTCCAAGTTCTCTTCAACACTCAGAGAAGGGAAGACATTGGCGATTTGCGGTACGTAGCACATTCCTCGTTGGACGATTTGATTGGACTTTAGCCCCACAATATTTTCACCTTTGAAGGTAATTGTACCTGTGTGGGGGATCAAAAGCCCAAAAATTGCTTTTGCCAAAGTAGATTTACCCGCACCATTGGGGCCAATCACTGTTACCAATTCCCTTGGTGCAACCCGAAAATTCACACCTTGCAGGATATCTACATCTTTGATGTATCCAGCGTGGACATTTTGAACGTCTAGTAAATAATCATTTGTCATTGGTCACTTGTCATTTGTCATTTGTCATTTGTCAACAGTCAAGTCAAACATAAGTATTGACTATTGACTGTTGACTATGGACTATTACGGAGTTTTTTGCAACTCCGGTCGTTCTTCTGGAAGAATCGCCCCTTCTACAGGGCAAACTTGGAGACATATCCCACAGTCTATGCAGGTAGCAAAGTCAATCCAGTACCAATCGGTTCCTTTGGCATTTTTGCTTGGCCCTTCATGAATGCAAGCTACTGGACAAGCACCTACGCAGTCAGCAACACCTTCACAGACTTCTGTAACAATTGTGTGCGGCATGTTCTCGATTCCCTCTTTTCTGTATCGGCTATTTCTAGCCTAGCAGGGGAGTACGGAGTAGGCCGTGAGCGTAGCCGAATGGGAGTAAGGAGTGGGGGAGAAGAGGGGACAAGGGGGA